>JANMJN010000456.1:0-3291 GCA_031371355.1 Saprospiraceae bacterium | reverse complement strand
AAAGCTAATAAGGTCGCTTACTCGGGTCTTGGCGTATATCGAAAAGAGCCGTAATGTAGAGTATAGAACCGTGGACACGGTAATAAAGGCGATAATGTTTGCCGACTAAAACAAATCGAATTGTTTTACGATTGGGTACTTTTCTGCTAACAGTTGGATGTTTTTCAATGTGTTCGATCCGTTTGTCTATCAATTCTGCAAAATTGACTGCGGAAGTATGAGACACTTCCAATTTCAGATACTTGATGGCATCGCTCAAACGCTTAATCGCTTTCTGCGACCATTCTATTCGTTTAGCCATACATTCATCATTTTTTTGACTTCACTGTGTGGTGTTAGTTTTTGAGGATTATAGGTTTCTTGGATAGCTTCATCTAATTCAACTTCCTGTTCAGGTGTGAGTTTATAGTTATCCTCAATATCTTCGTAATCCGTAGGCGAAGTGATAAAATCTTTAATCAATTCACGCAACCGCATCAACTCATTTGGGCTGTCCAAATGAGCCACCATATTCATTATGCTACCTTTTAATTCCAAAACATTCATCTCGATTATTTTTCTACAAATATACTTGTTTTTTTGAAAAACGAACAAAAAAGCGGTGAAATACGCTCGTTATAGGACTTTTTTGAGCTTTTTACTGAGGGGGTATCTAAACCAACTGTTTCAAAAGACGATTGCGCTTTGTCCCTTTATAATCTTCACAGTTTTCAATAATTTCTGATAATTCGTTTAAAGAATGATTTTTCAAGTCGGTGCAATTTTAAAAACACAAATATTGGAAAATGCCCATAGAAAATATTGTGCTTTTGAAAATTGAGAAATTGGAGGAAAAGGATTAAATTTGCTGACAAATCGTTCTACAAAAAACAATCATTATCAAGCATTACTATTTGAAAACAGGATGATAAAAGAAGCATACAAGTATGTTGAAATAAAAAAAGATGAAAGATTCGTCTTTCAAAGTGAGGGACCACAGGGATTGATTATTAAAATTGTTCAGTTTACTTTTGAAGGAAATGATGTATGGAATTTGGGTTTTGGTGATTTCAAAAAAGGCAATATTGATGATAGCATAATGACAAATAACCATGACGCCATGCGTGTCATTCGTACTGTCGCAAATATTGCATACGCGTTTTTAAGAAGGCATCCAGAAACGACTATTAGAATACGCCCTGTTGATGAAAAACGCAAAAAGTTATATAATCTCATTTTTCAAAGGCATTTCAAGGAAATTGAACCTGTTTTTGATGTTCGGGGGTGGATAAATAAGCAAGAAGAAACCTATTCACTAGAGAAATATTATGAACTTTTCGAATTGAAATTTAAATAATTTAAATCATGGCAGCAAATACAGAAGAATTAAGTACAAATCCAATTTCTTACGGAAGTTACACGTATGAAGAAATATTGGCAATGCCTGAATTATCACATTTTCATGAAGCCGTCCGTTTTCTGCAAAAAACGCCTGAACGTGAAGTTTTTCCTCGTAAATTTGAGTTGTCCATGCAAGATATTGCCACATATAATGTCAATTTACTTTTTAAAGAAAACCCTAAAATTTCTTTAAACGAGGTTGTTTCTGTTGTAATGAACAAATTGCCAAAAGACTTAAAGCCACAAATGCTGTTAAATCTTGTACAAATAACGATTGAAAACTGGGAGAAATTAACAGAAAAAGCTGTTATAAAAGAACAAAGTGAATTGGAACATCTTGAATTGTGAATGTCAGAAATCACCCCTGCACATACGCCACCACCTTCTCCTCAAAATACGCCTCTTCAAAAAACTTTGAGATATTCGTAATCTCAACATATTGCCCTTTTCCCAAAGCTTTAACTTCTTCTCGGATATTACCACCTTTCAAGGCTAAAATGCCATTTGGCAAGGCATTTATATGCTTGTTTTTTATTAAACGATGTGACCAACGGAACAACTGGTCAAGTGACGTTACGGCTCGTGTGACGACAAAATCGAATTGCACGCCTTTTATATCTTCTACTCTAATGTGTTGAGCATCAACGTTTTTCAAACCTAATGCTGTGACAACTTCTTGAACAACACGTATTTTTTTTGCAGTACTGTCCACCAACAGGAAAGATACTGAGGGGTATAAAATAGCCAATGGAATGCCCGGAAACCCGCCGCCTGTACCCAAATCAAGGATTCTGGAACCGTCCTTAAAACCTGTTACTTTAGCGATGGCTAAGGAATGAAGGACATGGTGCAAGTTCAAATTGTCAATGTCTTTGCGTGACACAACGTTGATTTTTTCGTTCCATTCACTATAAAGTGGAAGGAGAGAAGCGAATTGATTTTGCTGTTCGAGGGACAGTTTTGGGAAATATTTTAAGATTTCGGTCATACGAGTTGATATTATGGCTGTTTTTTATTGTAAAACAAATACTTTTGCAAAATTATTCAAAAAACACCGTTTAAGCGTTTATAATGTAAAAATACTGAGGGGTGTTATTCAACTGTGAAAAATGGAATCGAAAAGACAAAAGCAAGTATCTGAGATGATACGTCGTAATTTCAGCTACGTAATGCAAGAAGAAGGACCTAATATTTATGGTCATGGTGTGATGGTGACTGTGTCGCATATTCGCATGTCGCCAGACTTAAACTTAGCACGTATATATTTGAGTGTGTTTGGAACCGAAAATAAGCAAGAACCGATTTTGATGTTAAAAGAAGAACTTGTTTCCTTACGGTCAAAATTGGCACAACGTATTCGCAAACAGGTACGCAATATACCAGAAATCGTCATTTATCTTGATGATACGGTTGATGAAATGTACCGTGTTGATGCGATGCTGAAACAACTTGAAGAGGATGGACAGTATGGTAAAGCGGATAGTGAGTAGTTGATAGCGGATAGTTGATAGTAAATAGTTTTTTTAAAGAGTAATTTTTTCTATCAACTATCCGCTATAAATTACCTAAAAATTGTCAAATTTATTTGCAGATAAAGCCTTCAATTGAGCTATCGTTTCGATCGGATTAGCAGCCTTAAACACGGAATTGCCTGCCACTAAAACATCCGCACCTGCTTGTAAAATCACTTCGGCATTTTGTAATCCAACGCCACCATCTATTTCGATATGGGCAGAGAGGTTGCGCTCGTCGAGCATCGCACGTAGCTTCCGTATTTTATTTAATGTTTGATAAATGAATTTTTGACCACCAAAACCTGGGTTGACAGACATTAAGCAAAACAAATCAGCATCTTCTAAAACATCTTCCAACAAGGAAACAGGCGTGTGCGGATTGATGGCTATGCCCGCT
>JANMJN010000407.1:0-8717 GCA_031371355.1 Saprospiraceae bacterium | reverse complement strand
GCCCTTGTTTTGATAAAAGCTGGCGACTTTTCGAGCGCAAAAGCCATACAAAAAGAAACCATTGAAGTTGCCGAATCTTTGGGTAATGAAAAATTGAACCGTCAAGTTCAAGCGTTTTTAAAGAAAATTTGATGGCTGTATTGTTGAATTGTTGTATTCTTATATTGCTACTCAACAATACAACCATTTAACAATTCAAAAAATATAAATATTATGCTCCTAAAACTTATTTTCATCTCATTTATTATGTTACAAACCTGTGGAAATCAACCAAATACGATTAAACAAACTGTAAGTGATTCATTCCCATACAATCTATCCAATCCGTCAGAAACATTCAACCTCGATGTTGCCCTTCGGGAAATTTCAGGTTTGACGCCATCACCGAATAGCAGCCAACTCGCTTGCCTACAAGACGAAAGTGGTCAACTTTTTTATCTCGATAAAAAAACAGGCAAAGCGACCCCCTCAGTCATTTTCCAAAATTCTGGCGATTTTGAAGGCATTGAATTTGTCAAAGACACCCTTTGGGCAACGACGAGCAAAGGCAAATTGTTTAAGATTTGGAATCTCTCAAAAACACCTTTCGATGTTCAAATATTTAAAATTGAAAGCCTTAAAAATGCCAATATCGAAGGCTTGGGTTATGAACGCTTAAACCACCGTTTGCTCCTATCTGCAAAAGGGGATAAAAATGATGGCGCAATTCTGCGGACTGTTTGGGCTTTTGATTTAGAAAAACAAATCTCCTCTCCAAAGGAGTCCTATTGGACAGTAACAAAAGCGTTTGACGTGCAACTCATTGATTTTCAATCTTTTTTAAAGAATAAAACAAATAAAACTTACGAAAAACTTACGAAAGATTATGTCGAAAGTCCTTCTAAAATAGGCTTTGAGTTCGGTCCGTCAGGTATTGCCGTGCATCCTTTGAACGGGCATATATATATCGTGTCGGCAACCAACCGAACGCTTGTCGTGTTAAGTCCAGATGGCAAAATTTTAGAAATGATTAAATTGGACAAATCCCTATTCCCACAGCCAGAAGGCTTGTGTTTTGATGCCGATGGCACCATGTACATCAGCAACGAAGCTAAGCAGAATCAGACAGCAAGCCTATTGGTCTTCAAGTTGATCAAAAAATAATAACCGGTGAAAATATTCACTATTCGTCATTTTCCATTCCCCATTACGACATTTAGTTTTTCAAAAGTTTGGTATTATGGGAACGTATATAGACTTTTGTATGTGTTTTTCATGAATGATGAATGATGAGTGATAAATGATAAATCGCACATATTCATCTTTCATCATTAATGATTTATCATTCATCTTTTACCATTTACCATTTACGAAATATGGCAGTTATAGAAATAAAAGTTCCAAGCATTGCGGAATCAATTACTGAAGTGACCCTCTCTCAATGGCTCAAAGCCGATGGCGAATTTGTCAAAAGAGACGAACCAATCTGTGAGTTTGAATCTGACAAAGCCACCCTTGAACTGCCCGCAGAAGTCGCAGGTAAACTCATTCACGTAGCTACTGAGGGGTCAGATTTGCAAATTGGCGATGTCGTCGCTAAAATTGACACCGATGCGGTTGCGCAAAACGCCCCCACACCTGAAACACCAAAAGTTGAAGCCCCCAACCCCAAAGGGGAGTCTGTAAAAACTGAAACGGCTGCTGTATCCACAAGTACATCTTACGCCACAGGCACACCGTCACCTGCAGCTGGAAAAATCTTAGCAGAAGCAGGCGTTTCAACTACCGATGTCAGCGGCACAGGCAGAGACGGACGCATTACAAAAGAAGATGCCCAACAAGCGGCTGCCAATAAACCTACACCTCCTGCCCCCAAAGGGGAGACTGTTAAAACGGAAGCCAAAGTAGAAACAGCGACCCCCTCAGTAAATCCGGCATCTTTCAGCAGAAATGAACGCCGTGTGAAAATGTCGCGTATGCGCCAAACGATTGCCAAACGCCTTGTTTCTGCAAAAAATACAACAGCGATGTTGACTACTTTTAATGAGGTGGATATGACAGCGGTGTTCGCTTTACGCGAAAAATATCAAGACAAATTTGTTAAAAAATATGGTGTTAAACTCGGTTTCATGTCCATTTTCGCAAAAGCTTGCGCTAAGGTTTTGTTGGAAATGCCTGACGTAAATGCTTATATTGATAGCTCAACTAATGAGATTATTTACCACGATTTTGCAGATATTTCATTGGCTATATCAACGCCAAACGGTTTGGTTGTGCCACCGATTCGCAACGTAGAATCTTTGAGTTTTGCTGATTTTGAAAAACAATTGAAAGGCTTGGCTGCCAAAGCACGCGATGGCAAATTGACTTTGGAAGAAATGTCAGGCGGCACTTTCACCATCACAAACGGCGGCGTTTTCGGTTCATTGATGTCAACACCTATTATTAATGAGCCACAATCCGCTATTTTGGGTATGCATGCCATCAAAGACCGCCCAGTGGTTGTGGACGGTCAAATCGTTGTGCGCCCAATGATGTATTTGGCTTTGAGTTATGACCACCGCGTTATTGACGGCTCGTCTTCGGTGACTTTCCTTGTGAAAGTGAAAGAGTTGATTGAAGACCCAACAGTTTTGCTTTTAGATTTGTAGATGATAATTGACGGGATGATTTTGAAACCGCCCCGTCAATAAGGCTTGCCAAAATAAAAAATGCCAAACGTAACAACGCTTGGCATTTTTTATTTTTTATCGTTTTCCACTTATATTAGTCGTGAAACACTTCAATTTCATGTTGTTTGACCACTAAATCAGTAAATTTACCTCTGAAACGAGTCGCTTTTACGATGTGGTTATCAATCCAATGATAGTTGCCGCCACGTGGTTTACCAAACAAAATACCATGATATTTGAAGCCATGACGATGCAGCCAAGACTCTGTAATTTCGCGGTGTTCCTCCGTACGCGAGGTAAAAAAGAAGATAACATGACCTTCTTCATACCATTTGTTCAAGATTTTGAGTGCATCTGGATAAGGCAAAACCGTTCCCATGCGCTCTGGCTCTTCGTTAGGCACGTCGTCGCAGACAGTTCCATCAATATCTATCAGATAATTTTTCATGCCTTGTGGCAAAATTGGGCTGATCGCCTCACCTTTTTCGTTGAATACTTTCTTAAGCTCCATGATTGTCGTTTTCGAGTCGAATGATTTAACTTCGAGTGATTTATTAAAGAGGGAGATTTATTGAAATGAAAAAATAATGCCGCAAAGGTAAAATGATTAAAGATTTATTTGAGTTTGAAGGTAATAAATTTTCAAATTAGAGGTAAAAGAGCAATATTTTTTAATTTTTATAAAAAACCTAACCGTACAAAGCGGTCAACTCAAAACGGTCAACTACCTTTGCGCTATGAAATCACAACGCGCTTTTCTTATCATCCTTGACGGTTGGGGACATGGCTTAAAACGCAAAGCCGATGCTATCACCCTTGCTCATACGCCGTTTATTGACTCACTTTATGTCAATTATCCAAGTTCTGAACTCATCACTTATGGCGAAGATGTCGGCTTACCCGAAGGGCAAATGGGCAATTCCGAAGTCGGTCACATGAATATCGGCGCAGGACGTGTCGTTTATCAAGAGTTAACCCGTATCAACCGCGCCATTCGGCTCAACGAATTGGCTCAAAACGAGAACTTGCAGAAAGCATTGGCTTATGCAAAAGCCAATGACAAACCCGTGCATTTCATCGGTTTGGTCAGCGATGGTGGCGTTCACAGCCATACATCGCACCTCAAAGCCTTGATTGACATTGCCGCTACTGAGGGGTGCCGTGGTTATATTCACGCCTTCACCGATGGACGTGATTGCGACCCTAAAAGTGGTTTGTCATTTATACAAAACGTCACAGAACACATTGGCAATCAACCCTTTAGCTTTGCTTCTATCATCGGTCGTTACTATGCAATGGATAGAGACAAACGTTGGGAACGTGTCAAATTGGCTTATGATTTATTGATCAATGGCATTGGCGAACCCGTTTCGGATATTGCCACAGCGATGCAAAAAAACTATGATACGGATATTACAGACGAGTTTTTGCAGCCAATGACACTCAATACTGAGGGGGTCATCAAAGACGGCGATGTGGTGATATGTTTTAATTATCGGACAGACAGACCGCGCGAAATCAGTGAAGTTTTAACACAAAAAGACTTTCCTGAATTTGGTATGAAAAAGTTAAACGTCTATTACGTAACGATGACACGCTACGACGAAAAATATCAAAATGTGCATGTACTTTTCGAAAAAGACAACTTAACAAATACCATGGGTGAAGTACTTGAAAACGCTGGATTGACCCAAGTACGCATCGCAGAAACAGAGAAATACCCACACGTTACTTTCTTTTTCAGTGGCGGACGTGAAGCCGCTTTTATAGGTGAAAAACGCATTATGTGCGAATCGCCAAAAGATGTAGCGACTTATGACCTCAAACCTGAAATGGCAGCAAACGAAATAACAGACAAAATCGCAGCAGAAATTGAAGCAAATCAACCCAATTTCATCTGCTTGAATTTTGCCAATACCGATATGGTCGGTCACACTGGCGTTTTCACGGCAGCGATGAAAGCGGCTGAAACGGTCTCAATGTGTACAGAACGTCTTATCAAAATAGCTTTAGAATATGACTATGATTGTATCGTCATCGCAGACCATGGCAACTCTGATTATATGATAAACGACGATGGTTCACCCAATACTCAGCACTCGATGAACCCTGTACCTTGTATTTATGTATCAAAAAATGCAAAAGGCAAAACGGTTAAAAATGGTCGTTTGGCGGACGTTGCACCGACCTTGTTGCACCTCCTTGGCGTTGCGCCTTCGGCAGAAATGACGGGAGAAGTTTTGATTGTAGGATAAAATTTACCGATGAACCAACGTAACAAATATATTAAAAATATTTTTACGTGTTCGAAAAATAAAAAATACAAATGCGTCTCAACTCATTGACAATCACCCTCTTATCTCTTTTTATTGTTTCATGCCAAAATGAGACCCCTCAGTATAAAGAGCAAAAAACAACCTTTTTTGACCTCAAAGGTTATTTCAAAACGGAAATTGAGCGTTTGAAACATGACATAAAAAAGGTAAAAAAAACAGTGACCCTAAATGGAAAGAGCGAGGAGAAAATTTTGGAAAACTTGAATTTTGAAGAAGAACTCATACCTTTCATAGCTTCCGACATCAACCGTCCCGCTTGGTCAGATAATTATATGGTAAAAATAACACCGATTGGTAATCATGGGGCTATTTCAGAATATTATGCTTTGAAAGACCACTTAAAAACGCGGAGCATTGTCGTCAATGACCCCAAGTCAAAAGTAGATATGACAATTGATATTTTGAATGCCGATGAAACCGTTGCGACAAAGGCGGAAACACGTTTGCATTACGACAATCATTTAGGTTATTCTATTTTTACGATTCAAAAATTGATGGGTTCATCGGATACAGTGAAAGTGGATGTGCAGTTTTTACAGAATTGATTCACAAAATAAAGTTCGACATTTGCCTATATTTTTAAAAACATACCCCTCAGTATCTCTTATAAAAAACTGACAATCAATATATTAAATATAAAAATTATGAAATTTGGTGTTCTCGTTTTTCCAGGTTCAAATTGCGACGACGACGCAGTACGCGTCTTAGGCGATGTTATGGGTAAAGATGTCGTGAAGATTTGGCATAAAGAAACAGTTTTGCCGGACGTGGATTGCGTCATCGTTCCCGGAGGTTTCAGTTATGGTGATTATTTACGCTGTGGAGCCATTGCGCGTTTCTCTCCAATCATGCCATCTGTTATCGAATTTGCCAATGCGGGCGGCTTTGTTTTTGGCATTTGCAATGGTTTTCAGATTTTGTGCGAAGCCCATTTATTGCCAGGTGCACTCCTTCGGAATGTGAATCAAAAATTTATTTGCAAAAATATTTTTTTGAAACCTATGACGAACAACTCGCCTTTAACGGCAGATTTGGACTTGACGAAACCGCTCAAAATCCCTATCGCACATGCCGAAGGTCGCTATTATGCTGATGATGCTACGTTGCAAAAATTGGTTGCGAATGACCAGATTTTGTTTAAATATTGTGATTCACAAGGCAGTTTTACTGAGGGGTCAAATCCCAATGGTTCGATGCTCGATATTGCAGGCATTTGTAATGCGGGACGTAATGTATTTGGTATGATGCCGCACCCTGAACGTGCTGCTGAGACGGAGTTGGGAAACACCGACGGACGTTTGATGTTTGAAAGTCTTTTAGGGCATGTGATGGCTTAAGTGGCTATTGGGGATTGGTTATTAGGAATTGGTTGTCAGTTTTGACCGCTAACAAATAACCAATCCCTAATAACCAATAACAAATACTACAAATCAAACTTAATCCCCTGAGCCATAGGCAGTTGTCGGCTGTAATTAATCGTATTCGTTTGCCGACGCATATACGCTTTCCAAGCATCGCTGCCCGATTCACGTCCGCCGCCCGTCTCTTTTTCACCGCCAAAAGCACCGCCAATTTCTGCACCTGAAGTGCCTATATTGACATTGGCAATGCCACAATCGGAACCATTTACACTTAAGAATTTTTCCGCTTCACGCAAACTATCGGTCATAATTGCAGAACTCAAGCCTTGTGGAACTCCGTTTTGCAAGGCTATGGCTTCATCAAGCGTCGCATATTTCATGATGTATAAAATAGGCGCAAAGGTTTCATGTTGCACAATGCTCCAATCATTTTTAACTTCAGCTATACAAGGCTTTACGTAACAACCCGACTCAAAGCCCTTAATAATACCGCCTTCGACTACGAATTTGCCGCCTGCTTCTTTCACTTTTTCAATCGCCATCAAGTAGCCTTCAACGGCTGCATGGTCAATAAGCGGTCCGACATGATTAGCCGTGTCCAACGGATTACCGATTTTTAATTGTGTATAGGCTTTTGCCAAGCGATTTTTGACGTTTTCGTATATACTTTCATGGATAATCAAACGACGAGTTGACGTACAACGTTGACCAGCCGTACCGACAGCACCGAAAACAGTGGCAGGAATAATCATATCCAAATCTGCAGAAGGTGCGATGATGATGGCGTTGTTACCCCCCAATTCCAATATCGTTTTACCGAGACGAGCCGCAACTGTTGCATTTACGATTTTACCCATGCGTGTAGAGCCAGTCGCAGATACGAGGGCAATTTGCGGATCTTTTGTCATAAATTCACCAACCTTATAATCGCCGTTGATAATGCACGAAACGCCTTCGGGAATGTCGTTTGCCTTCAAAACCTTTTGCAATATGTTCTGACAAGCAATGCTACTGAGGGGGGTCTTTTCAGACGCTTTCCAAACGGTGACATTGCCACAAACCCAAGCAAGAGCCGCATTCCAAGACCAAACAGCCACAGGGAAATTGAACGCTGAAATCACGCCAACGATACCCAACGGATGCCATTGTTCGTACATACGATGGTGTGGACGCTCTGAGTGCATTGTCAAGCCATAGAGTTGACGGCTTAGACCGACTGCAAAATCGCAGATGTCAATCATTTCCTGTACTTCTCCCCACCCTTCTTGTAGGCTTTTGCCCATTTCGTAACTCACGAGGCGACCTAAAGCATCTTTGTGCTTCCGCAATTCATCGCCAAATTGACGGACGATTTCGCCGCGTTTGGGCGCAGGAACGTCGCGCCAGACTTTGAAAGCAGCATTTGCAGAGGTAATAACAGCGTCATATTGCTCACGTGAAGTGACACTGACGCTACCGATGAGCGCACCATCAACAGGTGAAAAGCTTTTGAGAGACTTACGCCCCCCCTCAGTAAGCAAGCCCGTAGAAGTACCATGATTGGATTGTTTTAAACCTAATTTTCTTAAAAAATCGGTTGAAATAGTTTCTGATTTGGTTAGGACAGACATATTTATGTTTGATTTTAAAGTGATGAAATCACTGCAAAAGTACTCATTGAGCAAGTCATTGTGGTTATTAAGGTTAAATTAAGGTAAAATTTTAAGAATAATAACATTATTTTCAAGAAAGATTATAATTTTGCGCCCATTATAAAATTCGGCAAATTCAACAATGACAATTATTATAATTCAAAAAGGGTAATTTATGCCATTTTTAATAAATTATTTTGTCGCTTCGATAAAACAATGATATTTTTGTTATTCAAAAAAAAACATTTCAAAATGAATGTTTTAATACTCATGAAAAACGTTTCGTTTTGAAATTTTTTTCATAAAAACTTGAAAATTCTAAGATACAGAAAATTACTTGTAAGGGAGAATTACACAACACATCTGCACACATAATGATTCCAAGCCTCCGATTGGCACGGTTTTTTGCCAAAATGCTTTTAAATCTGAAAAAATATTCTTTAACCTTTTCCAAAATGCAATAAAAATGGCTACACCTACTGCTCGATATTCGGATGAAGATTTGCACGAATTTAAGGTGCTAATTGATGATAAACTTGCTGCGGCTCGTAAGGAAGTACAGTTTTTACGTGAGCAAATGCTTGAAATCAACGAAAATAGCGCAAATCAACAAAGCGGTGACTGGACCGACGAAAGTTCAAGTCATACTGAAATGGAAATGCTGAATAATATGTTGTCTCGCCAACAACAATTCATGCGCAATCTTGAAAATGCGATTATCCGTATTCAAAATAAAAC
>JANMJN010000398.1:0-3356 GCA_031371355.1 Saprospiraceae bacterium | reverse complement strand
TTCTACTTGCATCTCCTTTGTCCACAAATCTATTTTCAAAGTGTCTCGACTTTCTTTATCGAGGAATGAAACCAACATCGCTTTGGCTTCTTGTACAGGATAACCGGCAGGTGCATCTGATGAGTGCCATTTGATTTCTACTGGGAAATTATCCTTGTCTAAACCAACTTCGATGTCTATTTTCGATTTTTTAACCACTTTTGAATCCATTTCTTTCTTTTTTTTCTTTAATTATTTAATATCTAACAATAATTTTTATCAAATGACTTCCGCAACGACAAAGGTACTGCCTCCAACATAAACTAAATCGTCTGTTTTAGCACACCTTTTTGCGGCTACTAAAGCTCGTTTTACTGAGGGGTAGGCTTTGCCTTTTAAACCCAAAGCGGCGGCATGCGCTTTCAAATCCTCTGAAGGCATACCTCTTGGAATATTGGCTTTGCAAAAATAATAAGTCGCATCGTGGGGCATCAGACCAAGCATTTTTGAAATGTCTTTGTCTTTGACCATACCCAAAACGATATGCAATTGATTGAATGTCAACGACTTTAACTGATTGATGGCTAAACTTAAACCGCCTTCATTATGAGCCGAGTCACAAAGAACGGTTGGTTCACGATGTATGATTTGCCAACGACCCATGAAGTTCGTCAAAGGCTTCAATTCTTCAAAACCTTTTTGAATCGCTTTCGTCCAATGTCCCCCCTCAGTATAATTCGGTATTCGAGAACTCGGTATTCGGTATTCGGTGTTCGTGAACTTGGTTGAGGTAAAAAAAGGCAATGTTTTTAAAACTTCTATGGTTTGTAACACCGTTGCTACATTTTTAGATTGATAAGCGCCATTTAGATTGACTTTCAATCTTGAAATGTTCTCTTTTTGATCAACATCTTTATGTTTTACTTCAAAAAAAGAAAACTCTAAATCATTCTCAACGAGTTGAACATCAAAATTTTGTGAAGCAAAATAAATAGGTGCGGCACATTCTGCTGCTTTTTCAAGGAAAACAGGTGTTGTTTCTGCTTGTTCTTCGCCAATAACCACTGGTGTATGCGGTTTGATAATACCTGCTTTTTCATTAGCAATAAGTGGCAAAGTATTGCCCAACATATCTGTATGGTCAAAACTAATATTTGTAATGACCGATACAAGCGGCGAAATAATATTCGTCGAATCTAAACGTCCACCCAAACCAACTTCAATAACCGCAATATCTACCCCCTCAGTAGCAAAGTAATCAAAAGCCATAGCGACGGTCATTTCAAAAAATGAAGGTTGAATATCTTCAAACAAAGGGCTGTTTTGTGCGACAAACGCCTTAACATACTTTTTGGACACATATTCGCCATTTATCTTTATCCTTTCTCTAAAATCTCTATAATGTGGCGACACATAAAGCCCAGTTTTCAAACCCAATGACTGCAACACTGCCGCTAAAAGATGTGCTGTCGAGCCTTTGCCATTCGTTCCAGCTACATGAATGGTTGGAAACTTTGTTTGCGGGTTGCCTAAAGCCGCACACAAAGCCACTGTATTTGTCAAGTCTTTTTTAAAAGCAGATGCACCCACACGTGTAAACATGGGCAAATGCTGATACAAATAGTCAATGGTTTGTTGATAAGTCATTGATAATGAGCCTATATTGATAAAGTGTTCTAAGAAGGCGCAAAGAAACAAAAAAAAGGAGAGACATTTAATGTCTCTCCTTCACAAACATACTATAGAAAACTATGACCTCGTGAGAAGCCTTTATTTTACAATAAAATTGTACGTTATTGTTCCGCATTGCTTGTCGGCACTGCCCGCTTCAAAACGGTATTGGCGCGCATTGCGTTTAGCCGCTTCAATCAAATCATCGTCCGTTGTTGTAGAGCCAACTGCCTTGAAATCAGCAGAAACCACTGTACCACTGGAATTGACGCAAACAGACAACACAACTCGCCCTTGTTTCTGCGAATTTTCTTGCAAACGGGGTGCAGAACGCACGCCACGACTGCCGAAACCATTGATATTACCGGCACCGCGTCCCATACCTTCTAAGACTTTTGAGTTCGGGTCGCCATCAGGTTGTCCTTGATTACCGGGTTTGCCTGTATTGCCTTGACCTGTGCCGGTACCTCCGCCGCCATTTGTACCACTCCCAGAACCTGTACCGAAACGACCTTTGAATTTATCTTTGGCAGCTTGTTCTGCTTGGCGTTGTGCTTGCGCGGCGGCTTCTGCTTGTTGTTTCGCCCGGGCTTCTGCTTGAGCTTGATATTTAGCTTCTTCATTTTTTTGACGTGCTTGTTCTGCTTGACGGCGAATGACCGCTGCATTTGGGTCTTCCGTAGTTTCCACCTTTTTGGGTGGGGCGGCAGGTGTAGGCTTCGTAAAAACGGGTTTTGGCGGCGGCGGTGGAACGGGCACCGGACTTGGCTTCGTTTCATTGTTCCCTGCATTAGGGTCTGGAAGCCCTGGAGCAGGATTTTTGCCACTACCTTGATTTGGTAAACCTAATGCTGGTCCACCACCCAATAACTCTTTAGGCAACTCGACCTGGATTTGAGCATTTTCGATAGACCTAATTGTATGACCCATCGGAAGAAAGAACAGGATACCGAGTAAGACATGAATCGTCAAACTCATCAGTGTTGCCTTTTGGTCATTTTGTTCTTCTTTTATTTTATCGTTATTATCCATTTTCAGTTGAGGATTTATGATGTTGGATTTTTAAGAAAAGTATTTATGCATCAAGCATGACTTCTTATTAAGAGTATATTTCCATAAAAATTCCACAAATTATTCTGCTTCAGCATGAAGAATTGATGTAATGCCCAATGATTGCGTCATATCTAAAATTTGAACGACTTTCTCAACGGGTGCTTTCGTATCAGGTGAGACAGTAACTTTATAATCCTTTTTTTTGATAAGATTGCGTTCTAAAAAAGCCTTTATTGCCGCGGGTGTATTGGTGACGCCGTTGAGAATAAAACCACCACTTGCCGTAATACCTATATCATCTAATCGCTCTGTGGTTGCCGGTTTGTTTACCACTTTTGCATTGGATGGCAAAGTTAGATTCAATGCGCTCGGGTGTACGAGGGTCGAAACCATCATAAAAAAAATGAGCAATATGAAAATGATGTCCGTCATCGAACTCATACCCAATTCACTACTTATTTCTCTCTTTTCACGTAATCTCATTGATAAATGCTTTTGAAACCCTCCTATACTGAGGGGTATATCTGGGTTTTGCTTTGTTCAAAATTCTTTATTCTCTTGGTTCAGTTGCTAAAATTGTCCGAACTTTCAACCGATTCGCAACTGCCATTATACGTGTGACTTGTTCAAAAGGCACACCTGTTTCTGCGGCA
>JANMJN010000911.1:0-2788 GCA_031371355.1 Saprospiraceae bacterium | reverse complement strand
ACTTTTGCCCTTAAATTTCAAATAATACAAACCCTTTTTATGTCAAATTCAGCTTATAAAATCGTCGGAGGCAATCCGTTGCACGGCGAAATTACATGTTATGGTGCGAAAAACTTCGCTACAAAAGCCATGATTGCCACTTTACTTGGCTCTACTCCAACTACTTTAACGAATGTGCCGCCTATTGGTGATGTCGAAATCACTGCCGATATGTTGCGCTCGCTCGGTGTAACGATTCATTGGGACAAAGAAGCCAAAATGATGACGATTGACCCGACGACTGCAACCGATGCGCACGTCCGTCAACCACATTCGGGTGCGAATCGGATGCCGATTCTGATGATTGGTGCTTTGTTGCATCGTTTTGATGAAGTAACTGTTCCCATGTTGGGAGGCTGTATCATTGGCGCGCGCGGTGTGGATTTTCACCTCGATGCGATACAGGATTTTGGGGCAAAAATCATCGAAGGTACTGAGGGGTATATCGCACAGAAATCACGCCGTTTGAAAGGGTCGCATTTCCATTTAAAATTTCCTTCTGTTGGGGCAACTGAAACGTGTTTGTTTCTCGCTGCGCTTGCTGAAGGTACTTCTGTCATTGAAAATGTAGCGACTGAACCAGAAATTACAGAACTCGTAACGATGTTACGGGCGATGGGTGCGGTCATTTATACCAATTCAGGCAGGCAGTTCCGTGTTGAAGGTGTCAAAGAATTGAAAGGTTGCACGATGAATATTTTGGGCGACCGCATTGAAACGGCTTCTTGGGCTTCGATGGCGGCTGCTGTTGATGGTTCGATTACGGTTCATGGCATTCGTCCTGAGACTTTGGGCAATTTTCTTTCCGTTTATCGTCAAGCGGGTGGGGGTTTTGAATTGTTGGATTATGACTCTATGCGTTTCTTTCGAGATAGAAAACCCCAAGCGATTCACCTCGAAACAGACGTTTGGCCCGGATTTTCTACAGATTGGCAACAACCATTTGCGGTTTTTTTGACGCAGGCGGAAGGTGTTTCGGTCATACATGAAACCGTTTATGAAAATCGGTTTGGATACTTGAAAGCCTTGAAAAAATTGGGTGCAGCGGTACAATTGACAACGCATTGTATGGGCAGTTTGCCTTGCCGATTCAGTGGTAAAGGACATGAACATTCGGCGATTATCAGTGGCGCAACACCGCTTACTGCTGTTGAAACACCTTTGGAAATTCCTGATTTGAGGGCTGGTTTAGCTTATGTCATCACGGCAGCTGTTGCTAAAGGTACGACTATACTGAGGGGTGTCCCAATGATTGAACGCGGTTATGGTGACATCATTCCACGTTTAACGGCGATGGGTTTGAAGATAGAAAAGGTTGATTTCCAATAGTTTATCTGCTAACACTATGTTCGGGGAACTTCAAAAGTTCCCCGAACATAAACGCTTCCCAAAGACATCATGCAAATCCATAAAAATTTTAATTTAAAATCTTACAATACATTTGGCATTGAAGTCCATTGCGCTGCTTTTGTAGAAATTAAATCTGTGGTAGAAGCGCAACGTATTTTGTCTAATCATTCCTTGCCCATACAGCTATTGGGCGGTGGTTCTAATGTTTTGTTTTTGGAAGAGTTTTACAATCGTCTTTTTATAAAAAATAGTATTGGTGGCATAAATGTTATCCAAAATAGCGGGGAGGCGGTTGTCGTAGAAATTGGAGGCGGTGTCAATTGGCATGACTTCGTTTTGTGGGCTATTGACAACAACTTAGCGGGTGTTGAAAACCTGTCCTTGATACCCGGAACGGTAGGTGCTGCACCCATTCAAAACATTGGTGCGTATGGTGTTGAATTGAAAGATGTTTTTGAGAAATTAGAAGCATTGAATGTACAAACCCTTGAAATACAAACTTTTACAAAAAAAGATTGTCGCTTTGGCTACCGTGATTCTGTTTTTAAAAATGAATTAAAAGACCAATATTTGATTACTAAAGTCTTTTTGACCTTACAAAAAACGCCTAAGCAACTGAAAACTTCTTATGGCGATATTTCAAAAACGCTTGCGGAAAAAGGCATACTAAATCCAACTATTCGCGATATGTCAAATGCTGTTATTGCTATAAGGCAATCGAAATTGCCCGACCCCTCAGTAATCGGCAATGCAGGCAGTTTTTTTAAAAATCCAACTGTTCCAAAAGTAGTTTTTGATGTTTTGAAAGCACAATTTTCAAATATCGTAGGCTATCCAAATGACAATCAAGAAGTTAAAATTGCTGCGGGTTGGCTCATTGAACAATGCGGTTGGAAAGGCAAACGGCTTGGAAACGTTGGTGTGCATGAGCGACAAGCCCTTGTATTGGTCAACTATGGTGGTGGTAAAGGCATGGAAATCAAGAACTTAGCTCAAAAGATTCAAGCATCAGTTTTTGAGAAATTTCAGATTCAATTGATGGCAGAGGTGAATTTTTTGTAAAAATCAACGCTCAACAATAGCACATGTCAAACGGCTTACACAGACCAATTTTCCATTTTCGTCTTTAATTTCAATGTTCCAAACTTGAATGGTTCGACCAACTCGAATTGGTTTAACTGTACCAAAAACCCACGAACCTTCACGTGCTGAACTCAAATGATTGGCATTGATTTCAACACCCACTACTTGCTTTTTTGTCCCTTTTTCAAGGGTTAAAACGGAGGCTACACTGCCTAACGTTTCTGCCAAAGCCACAGATGCTCCACCGTGTAAAATGCGAAAAGGTTGAACAGTACGATGGTCAACAGGCATTTTAGCCGTTAAATAATCATCGCCA
>JANMJN010000349.1:0-7466 GCA_031371355.1 Saprospiraceae bacterium | reverse complement strand
CCCGGTGGTAAATAAATTCGCCAATGTCTACGCAGTTATTTTTAAAGTTATTGTTTAATTATCAATGTACTTACAGATAAATGTTTGCCAGGATTCAAACCCTGCTAAATTGCCCCGATGTAAAAAAAATGGCTATTTATTTGTTTCCAGTCTTTGCAACGCCTCGTTTGCTTCTTTGTAACCGGGATCTATTTGTAGTGCCAGGCGGTAATTATCTATAGCTTCTTTTTTTAATTGCAAAATCTTTTGTTCACCTACTTTGTAGGACAAAGCTTGTCCTGGAATTACCATATAACGTTCAATTTCTGCAATAATATTGGCTTCTGAATCAGCTTCGTTGTCGAGGTCATATTTTATCGCTTGCTCGCGTGACCAGCCTTTGGCATGTAAACCGACATCAACCACAAGACGAATGGCACGGTGCATTTCGTCGCCTAAACGACCAAAATATTGATAAGGATCAGTGTATAAACCTAACTCTTTACCCAACCCCTCAGTATAAAGTGCCCAACCTTCTCCATAAGCACTATACCACAAATAGCGACGGAATTTTGGTAACTTCGAGTCTTCAGCTTGCAACATGATTTGGTAATGATGCCCTGGAATCGCTTCATGTAAGAATAGGGATTCATCTTGGAAAATATTGTAAGCTTTTACATCAGGTATAGGTACATAAAAAATGCCTGGACGATTCTGCTCTGGATTGCCTTGATTATATTCTGCACTGGCAGATGCTTCTCTAAAAGCCTCTGTACGACGCACCTCAAAGGATGTTTTAGGTACTAATTCAAACTGTTTTTCAAGCGAAGGCTTCATTTTTTCATGAATGGCATTGAAATTTGCAATCACTTGTTCTGGTTTTGTAAACGGGCGCAATTTTGCCTCCCCCTCAGTAACGTGCTTGAAAAATGCCTTCAAATCGCCTTTAAAACCGACTTGTTCCTTCACCGTTTCCATTTCAGAACGAATTCGAGCGACTTCTTTTTGACCTAATTCAAAAATTTGGTCAGGTGTCATATCTGTTGTGGTATAGAACTTTACAAGGTTTGCGTAATATGCAGCACCATTCGGTACAGATGAAATTCCTGATGTTGTTCTTGCTTTAGGTAGATATTCATTTTGAATAAAGTCATACAATTTTTTATAAGTCGGCTTCACATTTTCGTTGACCATTTTTGTATATTCTGCGGTCAAACGAGCTTTATCAGCATCTGAAATTGTTGTATTTTTGGCTAATTTACCAACGGGTTGATAGAATAAATGCGTTGTAATAGCCGTTTCTGCCATTGGTTTTAGTTGTGGTAAAACTTTAACAACCAATGATTTAGGTAATACCCAACCCTGTGCCATCCCTCGCCGCATATTATGAATCGCCGTATCTGCCCAAGCGGGAAAATGACTGATACGGCGCAACCAAGCGTCATAATCGGCAGTTGTTTTAAAGGGTTGAGAACCCTCGCCAGAGCCTAATTGTCCTAAATTGAGCGTTCTGCTATCAAATTGATTGACAGGCATAAGGTTATCAGGAAAAGTTAGGAGATCAAGCCCACGGTCAATATCCCAATTTAAAATATCAAAACTTATGCGGTCTTTGTCTGACAATTTAGACGTATCAGCAGCATTGAGCAACGTTTTATACTTGTTATAAAATTGTTTTAATGTATCGCGGTAGCTGTCGCTGATGTCTATCGGAAATTGGTCGTTATAGTCTGAAACACCATTTGCAGTTGCTTCAAAAGGGTATAGGCTCATCCGTGCATCATAGTACTTTTCAAAAATTGTTGAAATGGCTGATGATTGTGTTGTAATCGTGTTTGTTTTATCTCCTTGGTTTTGGCAACCGCTTAAAAAGACAAGTGTGATAAATAATAAATAGTTTTTCATTGATAATCAAATATTTATGTGATGATTTTATTTGGTATTTACTCATTGTTCAAAACGTCAAGTAAATAATATTTGAACACGATAATTGCGGAATCACTTATTCTGTGATTTCAACCAATTTTGATAAATTTTGACATTGACCAAATGTTGTTCATACGTTTCAGCGTAGTTGTGATAGCCTGAATTATCGGGTTTGCCAACAAAAAAGATATAATTATGGCTTTCTGGACTTAAAACGGCTTCTACACTAGCTAACGATGGCATACAGATTGGACCAGGCGGCAAACCTTCGTGTATATAAGTATTGTATGGGTGAGCGACCTGATAATCAATATTGTACAAACGCCTAAAACTCGGTGTGTGTTCGATTTCCATCAAAGCAAATTGTACTGTTGGGTCGGCTTGTAACCTCATATTTTGTTTCAAACGATTGAGATAAGCCCCTGCAACTCTAGGGATTTCATCTTTGCGCGTTGTTTCACCATCTACGATAGAAGCCATTGTAATGGCTTGTTCGGGTGTCAAACCTTGTGCGGCAGCTCTTTTTATTCGGTCTTCGTTCCAAAATTTTTTATATTCTTTTGACATGCGTTCGAGGAACTTTCGAGGCTCTGTGTTCCAATAAAACTCATAAGTATTTGGTAAAAAAACACACATTAGGGTCTGTCTTGTTATCCCTAAAGAGTCAAGCAAAGCAGTATTATTAAAGGTTTCTAAAAAAGTTGTGGAATCGCGCTCCAAGAATCTTGAAACCTTTCCTGCCACTTGTTCTGGAGTACGTTCATTGTTAAGTACAACTTTAACAGGAGATTGCTCACCTTTTTGAATATGTTTTATGAGTTCGTAACTACTCCAACCAGCTTCTATTCTGAAACGACCTGGTCGAACAGTTTGATAATCAGACCAATCAGCCCATCGCCGAAAATCTGATTCATCCGTGATGACCCCCTCAGTAAAAAGTTGATTTACAAGGTCGTCAAAGCTCGAATTTGTAGGGATTTTGACGAAACCTTGCTTAAAATCGCTTGGAACATTCGATTTGAATAGATATAGGTAGGTGACAGCTGCTAAGGCGCCAAAGATTAATACTGCCCAAGCAACGCGCCTACCGCTGCCCAATACTCTTTCTCCTGGTTGTTGTTTTAGAAAAGACATAACGTTTTGAGTTTTGTTGTGAAAATTGATCTCCTTCCAATGGGAGGAATCCTTGCAGATCAAAATTAAGTTGTTTAGAAAAGCAAAAATGACACTTTTTTGCAAAAGTGCCATTTTTGATTGAGGAATTTTATCATTTAGTCTAAAGAATATATTTGCCCAGAATATTCACTATTCGCTGTTGTCAATTCATCGTCAAGTTAAGCGTTCATTCGCGTTCGTTTGACCAAATATGTTTGTAAAATCTCTTTGAAACCTGAGTTTATATCACATTCCACAAAGTCTATTTTGTATTGTAAACAACGGGCTTTCATAGCGTCTGTGAATTTAGCAACTTGTTCGACATAAAAACCTTTTACTTGATTGGGTTGTAATCTGATTTTTTCACCTGACTCCATATCCACAAAAATCGTTGGGCGGTTTTCAAAATCAAACTCTAATTCTTTGGATTTATCAACAACATGGAACAAAACGACTTCATGTTTATTGTATTTCAAATGTTGTAATGCAGCAAAAAGGCTCTCAAAATCATCATTGTCTTCAAACATATCGCTGAAAATACAAACCAATGACCGGCGGTGAATGCTGTCCGCTATTTGGTGCAAAGCAGCTGTAGCGTCGGTTCTTTTATTCAAATAAGCCTTTTCTGTCAAATATTTATCTAAAATACTCAATAAATAGCGATAATGTGTCGTGGACGACTTGGCGCGGGTATGTTCATGTACAGCCGAATCAAAAACCGACAATCCAAAAGCGTCCCGTTGTTTCATCAACATATTCATCAATGCTGCTGACGCCAATGCTGCAAACCCCAATTTATTTTTTGCAGGATTAGTCGCATCAGGAAAATACATGGAACCTGAAATATCTAATAAAATCTGACACCGCAAGTTCGTCTCCTCTTCATATCGCTTTGAGAACATTTTGTCAGTTCGACCATATACTTTCCAGTCAATATTGCGGGTGCTTTCGCCTGGATTATAAATACGGTGCTCGGCAAACTCTACAGAAAAGCCATGAAAAGGTGATTTGTGCAAGCCAATAATAAAGCCTTCAACGACTTGTTTTGCCAGCAATTCAAGGTTGTTAAGGTCTTTTACTTCGTAATTATCAAATATTGTCATATTGCGTTTCAAGTTGTATTAAAAATGACCATTGACAAATGACCAATGACACTACAAGAACGAGTTTTTTTCCAAACAGTTGCATAAAAAAAAGCCTGCAAAGTATAAAAACCTTGCAGGCTTGCCTTTTCCTCATAAAAATACTGAGGGGGGCATTAAGCGGGAACAGAGATTAAACTATCAATTTTAGCCTTTAATTGCGCTGCAGTAGGTGCGCCTACTGATTTATCAACTTCTACACCATCTCTTAAAAAGAGAAGTGTTGGAATATTACGAACGCCATATTTGACGGCTGTTTCTGGGTTATTATCAACATCTAATTTACCGATATTGACTGTTCCGTCGTAATCTTTTGCAAGTTGTTCAATAATAGGTGCAAGGTTTCTACAAGGTCCACACCATTCTGCGCCAAAGTCAACCACTGTAAGACCTTTTTTATCAAGTGCTGTTTCTTGGAAGTTTTTATCTGTGAATTCGAATGCCATTGTCAATTAAATTTAGAATTTTTATAAATAATTTTTTATTCAGTCTATTAAACTCTTTTTTCGAAATAAAGTTCAAAGGTAGAAAGAGTTTTTGTGATTCTAAAGAGACTACGGCAACTTCTTCGTATTTTTCACATACCTGTCCATCCAAGTATTCATTTCAGCGAGCATGTGCAAAAGCGATTCTTTTGCTTGATAACCATGACTTTCGTATGGTAACATCACCAAACGCACTGTCGCGCCCATGCCTTTTAGAGCGGAGTAATATCTTTCAGACTGAATAGGGTAGGTGCCTGTGTTGTTGTCCGCTTCGCCATGTATCAGTAATAGTGGCGTTTTCATTTTATCGGCATAGGTGAAAGGCGACATTTTGGTATAAATGTCTTGTGCTTGCCAATAAGAACGGGGTTCAGCTTGAAAACCAAAAGGCGTGAGGGTTCGGTTATAGGCACCACTGCGTGCAATGCCCGCTTTGAATAAATTGCTGTGTGACAATAAGTTAGCTGTCATAAAGGCACCATAAGAATGCCCCCCTACGCCTACGCGAGAAGCATCGACAACACCCAAACGTACACCTTCGTCAATAGCAGCCTTAGCACTTGCGACCAATTGTTCGATATAAGTGTCGTTAGGCTCTTTGTCGCCTTCACCGACGATTGGGATAGACGCATTATCTAAAACAGCATAGCCCATGGTCGCCATCGCAGGTGCGCCCGAATAGCTGATACGATTGAATTGATATTCAGAACCCGACACTTGTCCAGCATTTTCTTTGTCTTTATACTCGGCAGGATATGCCCATAGGAAAGTAGGGAGTGGTCCATCTTCTTTTTTGTAACCTGCAGGCAAGTAAAGCGTTGCGTTCAACTCTACACCATCGGGGCGTTTGTAGCGCAAAAGCTGCTTTTTTATGCCTTTTACTTGCGGATTGGGGTGCGGAAATGTTGTTACTTGCTTCAAATCCTTCGTATTTACGTTTCGAATATAGTAGTTTGGGTTCTCGTCAGGCTTTTCACGAGTCGTCAAAAGCGTGCCTTTTTCAGCATCTAAAACAGCTATTGGACGCTCAAAAACGGGTGCCTCCGAACGGAAAATGCGTTTTTTCTCCTTCGTATCCAAGTTCATCATATCTGCAAAAGGGCGGTCGCCTTCGGGCGATGCGCCTGTGCCAAACAGGATGATTTCATTTTTTTTATTAATGTCTAATCCGAAACGTCCGTATTGATTGCGTTTGAGTTCAGGCTCGCCTGGGTCGTTGTAGCGGTCTTCTGAAGAGTAATCAAACAACACTTTTTGCTCGCTTGGATTGGTCGGATTGATGATTTTTTTCAAGGTTTGGCGGGTTTGCCACCAATATTCAGACGTTATCGCCACCTTATCATTGCCCCAAGTGATGCCTATAAAACGCAATTTTGAAGCAAATAACTCCTTTTGTTCACCATTAAAAGGTGCATCAAGCGTAAATACTTTGTCACGTACTTCTACTTTTTTCTTAGGGTCGCCGCCGTCTTGAGCTTCTGTCCAATATACAGTTGCCGGTGCATCTGCACGCCAAGAAAAGCCGCGTGGATGGGGCGTTGTCGCATCGCGTGACCAAGGTTGATCTTCTTGCAACGGATTGTTGGCTAAAGTGCGAATACTTTTGCCGTTCAAATCCAAAATCTCAACTTTTGTTGGAAACGAACGAAAAGGCACAAGGAATGAAAACGGTCGGCTGATGGTTTCCGTTAATATATATTTGCCATCGGGCGAAAGATTTACTGAGGGGGTGATGCCAGCTGTGCCGATATTTTGCGTTTTACCATTCAGCGATACTTTTACGATTTGAGAAGTGCAATAGTATTCAAAAAGACGTTCATCTGTGGCGTTTTTCAACAAATCCTGATAAGTGGGTGCTTGTGCTTTTTTGCCGAGATTCTCTTGTGTGTTGGGTCCAACAGGTACACGGCTGACTTCGGGCGCATTGCCGCGATTTGCAACGGTGGCTTTTACTAAAAGACCTTTGCTATCGGGTTGCCACGACAAAGCAGAACCCAGTGTCGCATTAATACCCAAATCAGTCAATTTAGCCGCTTTTGCGGTGGCTATATCGAGGACATACAACTCAATTTTGTTGTCCGTTGTATGCGTAAAAGCTACTTTTGTTTCGTCGGGCGACCATGACAAAAAGCCGAGTTTAGGGTCTTTGGGCAATCCAGTGACTTGAGTTTCAACGTTGTCACTCAATTTCTTAATTTTCAAATTGAGAAAAAAAGACTGACGGCTGCCGCCATTTGTCAAAGGATTGATGCGTAAACCTGCCAATTTTAGCTCTGGTTGTGCCAAATCTGCAATACTCGGCAAGTCGGAACGCTCAATGATGAGCATCAAAGTGCCTTTAGCATTGACAGATACTGAGGGGGTCGGTTGGGCATTCACTAAGTCAGCTAAAGGTTTGGGCGGCGTTTGATACGTGTCTTGTGTGTATGCGGTCATGCTTAAAAATAGGCTGAATGCAAGGAGAAAGTGCTTGGTTTGATTCAATTTGGACATTTGTAATTTAGTTTTTAGATGAAAAGAAAAACATTTTTTATACAAGTCTCAAAAGTAGCAATTCAAGTAGGGGCGTAGAAAATTATTAGATAAAGGACATAAAAAAAGCCGTTTAGGAACGCCAAAATAATAATATCCCTTTTTTGTCATTCTGAACGCAGTGAAAGAATCTGTATAAACTGTTGATTTAAAATGTTTTATATAGATTCTTTCACTGCGTTCAGAATGACAAAAGGCGACGTTGTTTTTTACACGTTCCTAAGCGGCAAATAAATTTGCCGAAGAC
>JANMJN010000307.1:0-3090 GCA_031371355.1 Saprospiraceae bacterium | reverse complement strand
CAAGTGCAGGAATTTTTACTGCTTTTTTAACCGAACTACCTTCAGGAATCAATAAAACCGTCAAATTTGTGGTCGTATTTTTAGGTAAAACGGCTTCAAAACCTACTAAAATAGTATTCTGATTGGGTGCATCATAATCATGCGTAGGCACAGTTGTCCAAGTTTTTACGGTAATATTGGCAGGTTCTACGACTTTCAATTGCATTTTTTTACCTTTTTGTGTGAGTTCTGCTGTGCCGTTTTTAGTAATTTTTACTTCGGCAGGTGTAACCATTACCCAACGGACGGTTGTTTCTTTATCGGTTGTGGTGATTTCATCTTTTACGGCAACATAGCTTTGGTCAATAATCGCCACGCCGCGATTTGCAAAAGCGACTTGACCTTTGTAAACGGCTGAAATATCGCTGATGGCACTTAAAAACTGTGGATTGTCGGTAAAACTTTTGATGGACGCATAGCCTTCCACACGTTGCAATTCATTGTTAAAAGTTAAAGTACTGTGGTGAAAATTATTGTACCGAAACACTTCCCAACGTTGCGAATTTTGTTCTTTGCCCCATAGTTTTACGCCTTTTGACTCCAATGTTTCGTACTCTTGCATCCCAAAATCCATTGACCAACGCTCGCCCAAAGCATCCATGACAAACGAACCGATGTCCATGTGGGCATGATTGACTGAGGGGGAGCCTGCTTTGAAACCGACATAAATAGCATCGGGTTTTGACCACGAAGTTCGCATCATTGCGACAGGATTAGACCCTTGACCTGTCCAAATCAATTGTTTAGGTTCTTGAACTTTTGTTAAATCCAAGCCTTGTCCCCAAATAAAAATAGCGGGAAATAGGCGGTCGCCACCAAATTTTTTATCCAAATATTGCACTTGTTTAAACAGCAAACTTGGGTCTTTGGTGCGATTGGCAAACCAAAAGACGGTCGCATTTAAACCTGCTGAACCGCTTCCTGCATCAGAATAATTAAAACTTTTACCAGATGTGCCGACCATATTTTCAAAATACGCTGCCGTTTTTAAGAACCCCTCAGTATTGGATAGCCCAAAATCGCTACCAAACACTTTTTCAAGCGCACTTAAAAACATAATATTGAAACTCGTCCCGTAACCCCAGTAGCCATAACCTTCGGGATATGCCCCATCGGGTTTGTAATCGTGCATCGGCAATTTTATGGATTCAATAGCTCTATCAATGATTTGTTTTGCAAATTCGGGATTGTCTTCATAGATTGCCAAAGCCCCATACGTCATACCTGCGTTACAGACTTGATTCCAATTGTGCGTGGCTGTTAGCCAACTGTTGTATTTTTTATCAAGCGACGGTTCAATGCCTTTTTTTAAAATAGCTTCTTTGATGAGGGTGCGTGAGTTTTGCGATAAATCATCGTATAACCAATCATAACCAATGGAAACGCCCATTGTCATTTCAGCCACATCGAGAAAATGCGAAGGATTCCAATCCGTAAATTGTGCAATCTTTAGAAGTTCTTTTTCGCATCGGTCAAGGTATTTTTTATCCTTTGTCAAACGATAAGCATAAGACAAATGAAAAACCCTACGAATACATTCCCTCGATTTATCGAGCAAACGCCGCCCGATTTGGATGCGTTCCAAAGTCGGCAAAGCGAGAATTTTATCGCTTTCATCCATGATAACTTGGTGGATTTTTGCCCAGTTTTTATCACCATTAATGCTCTTTTGGATGTTTCTTTCTTCATCTTTTAGCAATAAAATGCGCGGATGACTGGGCATGTTTTTAACATCAGTTAGATGTTTTAATTGTCCAAAAATGGGGTTTTGGATGAATGAGAAGAAGATGATGTAATACAACAAGTGTCGTTTTTTCATTTTATTTATAGTTGATGATTAGTTAAAATTATCTATTGTATCAAACTCTTTTCCGATTTCAAATACCCAATTCTATGGGCGACCACATACAAGGAGTCCCCTTTTTGCCAATCAAAAGGCTTTTGATACACTGTCCAAGCATCTTTCTGCGACTTGCGATAGCCAATTGATACCCCCTCAGTATTTGAACTGATTTTGACCTTGTTTTTTGTAAATTGAACAATGGGTTCAGCCGTTTGGGGAGGCGTATCTTTGCCGTTCCACCATTTGCGTACCATCTCCATTTCGGGCATTGCGCCCCAATCTTTATAGTCTTTCAACCATTGTGCGTGGGCGGCTTTCAATTCTTTTAGCTTATCAGCGTATTGCGGATTCTTGGCTAAATTAGTCAATTCAAAAGGGTCGGTTTGGGTATCAAACAGTTCTTCTTCGGGCTTTGTGGGTCTGAACCAATCCATTTGAGCGGCGTTGAGTTTGCCTTCATCACGCAGTTTTAACAAATGTGGCATCAAAGGATTTTGAAGACGATAGCGGATATTTTGATAAAAAGGCAATTGCGGCATATAATAACGCAAATAGTTGAAACGCCCATCGCTCACCGCACGCACACGGTCTATTTCAGAATCCATACGGTCACGGGCGGCATAGATATATTGGCGTTTTTTTTCTACTTTTTGACTCCCTAAAAATGCTTGACCTTGAATGAATTTTGGAATAGGCACACCTGCCAATGACAATAAAGAAGGCGCAAAATCAATGAAACTAATGAGTTGGTCATCGGTTGTGCCTTTTTGTAAAGAAGGTGCTTTGATGATGAGTGGCACGCGCAATCCTCGGTGGTGCAATTCTCTTTTCACGTAAGGCAAGCCGTCGCCGTGGTCGCTGTAAAAGAAAATAATGGTATTCTCATACAAATTATCCGCTTTGAGTTGGTCAATGATGTCACCGACTTGCTTGTCCATAGTCATCACATTGGATAAAAAACGGGCAATAACGTGGCGGCTGATGCTGTCATCGGGATAATAGGGCGGCACTTCTACGTCTTTTGGATTTACCAAAAGCGGCTCTTTATCTCTCGCCCAAACTTGCGATTCATGTGAAACCTCTAAATTAAACACCGAAAAAAACGGTTGTGCTTTATCTTTACTATTACGCCAATGCGCTTTTTTGCTACTTTCATCCCACATCGTCGGCGAACCCACAAATTGGTAATCTTCTTTTGCATTGTTGCT
>JANMJN010000293.1:0-2250 GCA_031371355.1 Saprospiraceae bacterium | reverse complement strand
CTCCTTTCGAGCAATTCATTGTCCGGACGTATCGATTCCTTAAAAACATTGCTGTGCCACCTGCCATAGATTTTGGTTTAGAAGGCGGCAATTTTGAGGTCGAAACCGTTCCCATAAATGTTGCGCCACCGCAAAAGATTGAGTTGGATAGGCAGTATTAAGAAAAGAGATTTTAGGAAAAAAGATTTTAAGACATTAGGAAGAGGACTAAACACTTTGAGTAAAACGTCTGTTTACTTACTCATATACTGTAAAATACTGAGGGGTATCTTTTATCCTAACGTCTTTTATCTTAAAATCTATAACCTTACTGTTTAACCATAATTTATATTTGAAACACAATGAAAATCAAACCATTGTTCTATGTACTCGCCTTTAGTTCTATTTTTTTTGCTTGCGAAAAAGAATTCATCCCCGATTTGCCCACAGTGTCCGAAGAAGTCGTTGTTGAAGGCTATATCGAGGCGGGGCTCAATCCGACACCGCCTTACGTCATTTTGACCAAAAGTCTCCCTTTCTTTAAAGAATTAACGAGTTTCAACAACGTATTCGTAGAAGGGGCAGAGGTTTGGATTTCAAACGGTAAGGACAGTACACAATTACAAGAATTTTGTTGGAAAAATTTAGACCCCTCAGTAAAAAAGCAAGCAGCCCTGTTTTTTGGCATCAATGCGGACAGTATCAGCACTGATTTTAACTTTTGCGTCTATATTGATTTTGCTCAAAAAATCAAGGGCGAAATAGGCAAAACGTATGCATTACGCATCAAAACAAAAGAAGGTAAGCTGTTAACGGCTAAAACAACAATTCCTCGAGCTGTCAAAATTGATACAATTGAGTTTATCAAACCACCTGGCATCAACCAAAATGACACAATGGCACAAGCCCGTGCAACCATTACAGACCCAAAAGGTGCTGATTTTTACCGTTATTTTACGTCAATAAACGGGAGTTCGTACATTGCTGGCGCTAATTCCGTAACCGATGATGCTTTTTTTGATGGTCAAGTAACGAAATTCAATTTGTTGAAAAGCGAACCACGTGGTGGTGGCGGCGGCGATAATTTCGGTTTGTTTCGTCGGGGCGATACCATTTCAATAAAATTTGCGATGATTGATAAAGCACATTTTGATTTTTGGTCAACCCTAGAATTCAATGCTAATAATGGCGGACCCTTTGCTTCTTACACGCGTGTGAAGCATAATATTTCAGGCGGCTTAGGCATTTGGGGCGGTTCTTCAGCAACTTATTACGATGTTATTGTGCCTAAAAAGTGATAAAGCAAGTTCTTTTGTCGAAAAAAACTTATGTTTTTTAAGTAAAAATACATTTTACCCTTTTTAAGGTATTTGGATATAAAACCATTATACATATATTTGTATGCGAAAGCATGAGCGTTCCAAGACAGCTTTTAAATTATAATCTTTTGAACTTTAAAAATGGATTTTAAAACCCAAAGTTATGTCTCTTGAAATCCAAATGAGAGACAGTTCCCTCCCACCTCCAAATAACTAAATCGCAAAACATTTATTTGGAAAATGCCTTTGAGTGTCACAACTTAGAGGCGTTTTTATTTGTACTTTTCGAATAAAACACATCTTGTTTTAAATAAAAAGTTTATTTTTACCTCAAATTTAAAAGTAAAAGTTTTGGCAGTAATAAAAAAAATATTTGCGTGTACAAGTTGCGGCGCAATTTCTCCTAAATGGATTGGTAAATGTCCTTCATGTGCCGAGTGGAATACGTATGTAGAGGAAGTGATTCAAAAAGAAACGCCCCGCGAAGAGCGCAAAAAAATATGGAAAGGTGCGAAAGTCGCCGACCCGGTACCGACCCCCCTCAGTATGATTAAGACGGGGAAGACAGACAGGTTGCTCACGCCCGACGACGAATTGAATCGCGTACTCGGCGGCGGCATTGTCAGTGGCTCATTGGTGCTGATAGGCGGACAACCAGGCATCGGAAAGTCAACGCTTTTGTTGCAGATTGCCTTAGGTGTGAGTGCTAAAGTATTGTATGTCAGTGGCGAAGAGAGTGAGGAACAGATAAAAATGCGGGCAGACCGTGTCGCTTCAAAACAATCTGATTGCTATATTTTGACTGAAATCAGCACGTCAAAAATCTTTCAACACGCCCAAAACCTCGAACCTGACCTCATTATTATTGACTCCATCCAAACCCTTGCAGCACCGCATATTGACTCCACACCCGGCAGTATTTCGCAAGTCAGAGAGACCGCTGGAGAGCTAC
>JANMJN010000220.1:0-8771 GCA_031371355.1 Saprospiraceae bacterium | reverse complement strand
CGACTACCCGCATAAGCTGCCGCAGCCGTTCTGGAGTGGCGCGGTCAATCCGCCCTGTCACAACTATATTGAGGCGACCGACAAGCTTGGCAATATGGCATTCAAGGGCAAGTGCAAACGGCTGAACCGATTGAACAAACTTTTTATTTTGACAATTGAAAGTGGATAAAAAAACAATTTGGCTGTCTGTTTCGGTTAAAAAAGAAGGAATTTGTCAATTTTTATACCGTATAGATGAACAAAATTTCAATGATTTAGGTGGTTCTTTCACTGCAAAAGAAGGTCATTGGATTGGGGCAAAGGTCGGTTTGATTTATTTTCGCAAAGATTTTAAAGTTAATGATAGGGTTTGCGGATATTGACTTTTTTAAGGTTGAATAATGTTTTTGAACGCTAACTTGTATCCTAATACAACCGAATCCAAAACAAACGGCTCGTCTTCATAAAGACAACGAGCCGATTGACAAAAGGATTTTCCTTCCCTCACAAAAAATATGAGGCAAAGGTAAAACCAAATTTTTCTATGTACAAACTTGGGGATGGTATCATTCGACGCATTAGAGTGCTAAGAAATCTACTTGATGTTTATTTTCAATTGTTGTACCATTGTTGTACCAAGATACAAAAAAAGCATTGTAAGTTCTTGACTTACAATGCTTTATATTTACATTTTGTGATCTGGCTGGGATTCGAACCCAGGACCCTTTGATTAAAAGTCAAATGCTCTACCAGCTGAGCTACCAAATCTTTCCAACAATTTGTATTGCCTTGCGGCTAATTGCGGTGCAAATATAGAACGACTTTTCCTATCTCCAAACCTTTTTTTAAATAATTATGAAAATATTTTCCCACACTTATATTAACTCATTGATTGTCAAAAGCTTAGACAATTAAATCTAATTCAAGTTGAATACCTTCTAAAACCTGTTCACGAGTCAAATTTGAAAATGAAATGCCCAACAAACGAACTTTACCAAAATCTTGGCTATTGGCTTCCAACAATTCATAAGCCCCCCTCAGTATGTCTTCTTTATTTTTGAGCTCGTGTAAATATGTCTTAGAGCGCGTAAAAGTCTGGAAGTCTGCGCTTTTAGCTTTCAAATTGAGTGTCCGCCCAAAAACGTCCTTTTTTGTCATGTATTTAAAAACACGGTCAATGATAGGCACCAATTCGGCTTTCATCTCCTCTATGTCTTCAATATCGTTTTTAAACGTTTCTTCAGCACCAATACTTTTTCGGACGCGGTTCGGGTTGACAGGGCTTTCGTCTTCGCCACGACAAACGCGATAGTAATGTCTCCCCACCTTTCCAAAACGGCGAATGAGGTCAATTTCAGTCAATTGCTTTAAGTCTGCCCCCGTCCGAATATTCATTTTACGCATTTTTTCGGCTGTGACTTTACCAATACCATGAAACTTTTCAATTGGCAGTTTTTCTAAAAAAGGAATCGCTTCGTCGGGTGTTATCAGGGTCAAGCCGTTTGGTTTATTGAAATCCGAAGCCGTTTTCGCTAAAAACTTTGTAAAACTCACGCCTGCGGACGCCGTTAAGCCCGTTTTTTCAAAAATCTTTTGACGTATTTCTTGTGCAATAATGGTGGCAGAAGCCATACCCATTTTATTTTCAGTCACATCTAAATAGGCTTCGTCGAGACTGAGGGGTTCAACTAAATCGGTGTATTCCTCAAAAATATCCCGAATTTGACGACTCACCTCTTGATAACGCTCATAATTCCCTTTCACAAAAATCAAATGCGGGCAAAGACGTGCCGCAATAACACCCGGCATTGCTGAATGAACACCATATTTACGCGCTTCATAACTCGCAGCTGCCACAACACCACGCCTACCAGAACCACCAACCGCAATTGGTTTGCCCTGTAAAGCAGGATTATCCCGTTGTTCGACGCTAGCAAAAAAAGCGTCCATGTCTATATGAATAATCTTTCGCATTGCAGTATGCCAAAATTAATGCGTTATTTATTGAATTAAAATTATCTTTGTAAAGCTAAATCTACCATTTTTTTCATTCAAATCTCCTATAACAATATGAAAAAGTTCTTCATCGTCTTATTTTCAATTTCGATTGTTTCCATATCCTCTGCTCAACTCGTCGTTCAAGGTGTCGATAACGCCACAATGAACAGTTTTACGAAAACAGATGAGATGAGAAAAGCGCTTAATGCATCCAATTCACGCCAAGCAACGGGTTTTGACAACCGCTACGAAGGTGTTCAAGGCTCACCTTTTATGTTCGAAGATTGGTTAGAGGGTACACTAACGCTAAACGATTCTGCTGTGGTGCGGGATAAAATGAAATATAAATTTGAACTCATTAATAATACCATCTGGCTCAAATTAAGTACGGGAGAAGAGCGTATTCTCTACAACCGTGAGTTACTTGCACTCGAATTAACCGCCAAAAATGGGACACACTATCTGATCAAAAAAGTGACATTACCTGACATTACGGATAGAAATCATTTTTCTATCGTTCTCTTTGAGAGCAATAACATCACTCTTGTCAAAGATGCTAGAAAGGTTTTTCGCAAAGCAAATCTTGAAGACAAAGGTATCGTAACCGTTGGCAAAGCCTACGATTGGTTTGAAGATATTGTGAAATACTATATCAAAACGGGTAACAAATCTTATTTTGTAGAAATCAATCTGAAAAAATCAAATCTCATAAGCCTTGCGCCTAAGTCGCATGAAAAAATGATTGACCAGTATTGCAAAGCCAATGATATTCGCGGGAAACTACGCGATGAAGATGCGGTTAAACTCGTAAAATATATCAGTGATTTGAAGTAAATTTTCTTAATTTGTTAAAGGAACCACAGATTAGAAGTTACCCAAAATCATTTAACATCATAAGTCACTTTTAAGCCGCGCAAACCCGCATCAATTACTTTTTCTACAATAGGTTGACCTGTATTAGCTTGAGCATTATAATCCCATTTGCCGTTGCGTTCAACAGATTCTTCCCATTCAAAAGAACGATTGATGCTGAATGATAGGGTGATATATATATCTTGTGTTTCATTGCCTGTGATACTGAGGGGGGTATCAAACTTGCCTGTAATCACGCCTGAACCCAACGGATTGGGTGCTGTCGTTGACAACGCATTGACAACCGTCGTAGAGCCTTCGGGTGATTGGCCATTAAACATTTTATCATTCGACGCATAAGAAGATACCAGTTTTGTTTCAAAACACCAATAGCCTTGCTTAAAATTACCTGTCGTCACTTTGTCCAATTTACTCCAAACTTTGTATGGGGTCAGATAATTGTTATACCCTAAAAATGAAGCTAAAGTCCCTCTTTGATCAAGGAATGTTCCTGCAAAAGGCACATTGTACATATTGAATAAAATATCAAAATTTTGATACGCAACAGAAGCTCTCGCCCATTCATAGCGACCTATCCCGAAATTTTTCATGGGAACGGTCAAAAACACCTCGCCTTCTTTTGCCATTTTGACTTGAGAAAAATCAATAGCTCCTTCCCCTCCTGCCAGTGTTTCGGGTGTTGTCAGCAACACCAAGCCTTTGCCCATTGCGGTCGTATTATTAGTCGTCAACTCTATTTGTTGGATACCAATTTGATTCATCAAAGGCGTTTGTGCAGCCCTACCAGAACCGACACCTGCAGGAAAACCTTTGCTGTCAAGACGTTCTTGCAATCCATCAAATTTAACGCGAAAGTGAACGGCATACTGCGGCTCTTTTTTACAGCCTGTTAAAGTAAATAATAATCCGAAAGAAAATAAAATACAAAGTTTTAGCTCGATTTTCATGTTGCACGTCGTGTTGTTCGTGAGATAAAATGGTTAAAAATGATGTACACAGGGCAAAATACTGAGGGGTAAGTAATTGTTGTTTTCATAAAAAACACAATTTCTTAAATATTAATCGAGTTCCAATTGATGCGTGAGAAATTAATTTCAATGTCGTTTTTTGTTTCAATTTTGTATTTTTTTTGTTTTACCATACAAAAATAATGGGCTTAAATGGATAATCCTAACGCATGCCCATAAATATTTATATTCTATTAGTAATGGACAGTTTTTACCTCTTTTACTATATTTTAGATAGCCTAATCATTGCCCTGTTTTGATATCATGTCCATACATACGACAAAATGGGAAGTAAAAATCGCCATTTGTCGAAATATTATTTTGACATAATACTGACAGAAAAAATTTGACTTTTAATGTATAAGAACACGTCAAAATTTTCATAGCTTTCGGCATTAAATTGTGAAATTAATTTTTTAATCAAAAACCTCTTTTTATGAAAAAACTGATTGTTCTATTCGTTCCCATCATCGCACTGCTCGTTGCTTGGCAACAGCCAGCTCCGCAAGGCGGACCACCTCAAGGCAACCGTCCACGCCCTGCACCCATCAATCAAGACAGTTTGAGAAAAGAACGTCAAAGGATGGTTGATGAAGTCTTAGCGGACATAAAAGGCAAGGAAAATATGCGCGCTGACTCCGTTTTTACGAACATCAAATTGTTTAAAAACCTCAGTGCTGAACGGATGCTGAATGTCATGAATGAAGGTTGGAGTAAGGCACTCGGCGTGGGTTGCAACCACTGCCACAACGTCAATAAATGGTCGGACGAAGCGAAAGAAGACAAGCAGCTCGCTCGTGATATGGCGGCTATGACCTCTAAAATCAATAAAGAATTATTGCAAACGATGAAAGGATTAGACGACAAATCGTCTATCAATTGCACCAGCTGTCACAACGGTCGTAAACATCCTGCAAAAAGGTTGGATTGATTTTGGGAGACCCCTCAGTAAAAAAGCCTTTGCGCAGGTGTGCAAAGGCTTTTTTAATATTTGACTAAAAAGATGCCCACATTAGCCCCAAAAACGCATAATAAAATATCAACAAAACACTCAGCAAACCAACTATCGCAGAGTCATAAAAAACCGTTCCGTGTGTCATCCGCTTTCCTAAATATTGACTTAAAAAATATACAGGAAATTGGAAAACCCGACCGACATAATACATCAATTGTCCGAACCAACCCAAGAGCAGATTTTGACCTTTAAACTGAAGAGGTGAAGGGAAATTATGAGATAAACGGGCATATAATCTTTCATTGAGTAGTTCGGCTTGTTCGTCCACATCTCCTTGAATATCAATATTTTGAATGGGCTCACCAAAAATAATATCGCATTTCTTTCCCCATTTTGTAAAGCTGTCATAAGTGATAGAAACGGGTAGGATATGGACATCAATACCCTCTGCCCAAGCCCTTAGTGCCATCGTGATAAAGCCTTTTTTCAAAGGCATAACGGTCGTCTGATGCGTACAAAAACCTTCGGGAAAAATAAGAATCCACTCGTTTTTTCGAAACAGTTCTTGACACTCGTCAAAAGTCTTTTTGTTTTTCAATACAGCATTTTCGGTTTGTTCAGACTGCCGAAATATAGGCAGCACCTTAAAATGTCTCAGTATTTTATTCGCCAAAGGTTTGCGAAAAGCATCGCCTCGCGCCAGACAATAAACGCCTTGTTTGAGCGAAGCAGCTATGAACAAAGCATCTAAAAAAGAGTTGCTGTGCGTCACGGCAAACAAAACAGGTTTGTTGGTCGGTATATTTTCTATGCCTTCCCAACCGATTCGTTTGTTATAAAAATGGAGTGATATGCGCACCATGAAGCGCATGAAATGATAAAGCATTGGTTTTCGTTTTGGGGGTAAAAATAAGGGGAATAAGAATATCTGGAAAAAAATAAGCGTCTTAAATGTTGAGAAATTGTTTTTAAACAAATATTTAATGCCCCCCTCAGTAATTTGGCTCGTCTGTTTTGAAAATATAGCTGTGCGAATTTAAAATATCGCCATTTCTACCGAAGATATTGCTATATTCTGACTTTCACAACTACCATCAATATTGTCAATATCTCTTGTAACGAGAGTCACTATGACCATCAATATTGTCAATATCTTCTATAATGAGAGTCACTATGACCATCAATATCGTCAATACTTGATCCGAGTTATCCTAAAACCGAAGATAAGGTTGCAAGTGGCTTGATATACCCCCTCAGTAAAACAGCCTTTGCGCGGTTGAGCAAAGGCTGTTTTACAATAATTATTAAAATTAAGGTAGTTTGATATCTACGCCTCAGGCAACTCCTTCTTCTCCTTCCCCCAAGACTCTAACAACTTCAAACCGAGCAAGTCCATGACGCTGCCGCCCCCCTCAGTACCACCGCCAGCGATAAGCACATCTGGAATGATTTTGATGCCTTCTTTACCAATGGTTTCCGTCACTTTCATCTTCACAAAACCGTCAGAACCGATACTTTTGACCTGCAATTCGTAGGCTTCGGCATTGGATTTACCGATGGCGAGGATTTTTGTGGCTTCGGCTTCACCTGTTACGCGGGTTCTTTCGGCTTCGGCGTTACCCATCATACGGAGTTTTTCAGCTTCGGCATTGGCTATGAGTTTGACCCTTTGCGATTCCGCTTCGGCTTGTACTTTCACACTGGCAGCCTCGCCATTAGCTTTTTTAACGGCGGCATCTGCGACGCGTTCAGCAATCTGTACACCTTGTTGGGCTTGAACGATTTGCTTTTGCATATCTGCCACAGCCGTTTCTTTTTCAAGCGTTTGGCGGGTTTCTTGCGCCATGCGTTGTGTCTCGTAAGTGACCTTTTGTTCCTCTGCCAATTTACGGTCAGTTAAGGTTTTCATCAACGATTCGGGTGGCACAATGTCGCCGATGAGCGTATCCACGCCGTTCACGTTATATTGTTCCAACACATCGCTGATGTGTTTTTTGGCACTGTCTTGACGTTCTTTACGTTGTGTGAGGAAAGAAATCACATCAGCAGTTTGCGCCGAGTTGCGGAAATAATTGCCAATCGTCGGCTCTAAAACTTGGCTGACCAAATTGAGCATCGTACCAAATCGTGCAATGACTTTTGGTGCTTCAATGCTTGGAATATGGATAATCTGCGACACGTCCAAATTAAATGGGAAACCATCGCGAGAACGCACCGTTATTGTTGATAAATGTCTATCCAAATTGTGGCTTTCGTTGCGTGCCGTTGCCCAGTTCAAGACGAGGTTCGTTGTTGGCACCAGTTCCACCTTCATCACATAAGGATTGAGCGGGTATTTGCCTGGTCCGAGCGGCTCGTTCCACACGCCTTTATGCCCTTTGGCAACGATATTGCCATGTTTGAAGTCCACACCGCTGACATCCGTTCCGTCTGGTCCGACATAAGAGTTGACAACCCCCACCGTACCAATCGGAATCAACACCATATCAACCTGCTCAATTTGCACAAACCACGGATTGAAAATGTACATACCCGCCAAGACAATTTGTTGTTGCAAACCGCGTCGTCCACCATTTTTCAAAAAGACATCAGCATCTTGAAAGTTGTTATGTCCTTTGACATCATGCCCTGCAATTTGCCCTGAATCGAGCGGGTCGCCGTCAAGAGTAGTGATGATACCGACCTTATTTTCCTCGATTTTAGTCATTTCTGTCAAAACCAATTCAAACAAAAAGGTATTGATACGGTATGTACCCGCCGTAATGAGTGCCGCTTGACGACCTTTTTGACCACCGTTTTTCAAGAACATTTCCGCATCTTGAAATGAATCGGAAGGGACAGAATGAGCCAAAACGCGACCTTTGGGCAGTTCTGCGCCGTCTTTTGCAACGATTAGACCGATTTGTCCCGAAGGAATGATGGTCAGAGGTTGCAAGGTGATTTCGTATTGCCATATCCATTTATTGAAATGCAAGCCTGGAGGCAGCGTCTGTGCTTGATAACCTGCCTCCCCCTCAGTAGCGAGGATGCGTCCAGGAGGTAATTCCCGTTTCTCGCCAAAAAGGACGAATTTTTTAGTCACTAAGCCAATCTTATCTTCAGGAATCATCACAATTCCGAGCAATTGGAAAACATAACGGTGTAGAAGAAGTAGGATAACCAATGCAGGTATCCACCAATAAGACAATAAATCAGTCATGATTTTTAATGTTTTTTAAAATGTTTTCAGATATAAAATTCAACAGTTGATGGATTATTAGAAAAGAGTTAACTGTCACACACAAATAACGAATAACCATCAACGAATAATGAAAAAAACAAAGGCGTTTCAGAAAAATGCAGATTTTTCATTTGAAAATTTGATTTAAACAAATACGCCAATAGAACCAAAAGCGGGTTCTGTTAATTCCATGCGTCCGACGAAAGGGGGATAAAAAACGACCAAATGAAGTGTAATTCTGTCAGATGTGAAATTTCCGTTAAAATTAGGAGCGATATACTGAGGGGGGTCATTTTCTGTAATACTGTACCGCTAAATCCTTGCAATAGTATTTTCCATCACTTTGAAAATCCCAAACATTGGAAACCTCTCGAAGTAAAAACGGTTCAAGACCCTTTTTGACACGGATTCTATTTCGGGAACGCAAGCGCCTGTTTGAAAACTGTTTTGATAGCTTTTCTGACAACGCTCGATTGTGGCAGGAACTTATGACGGGTGTTTTTCTTAGTGAATGTGCCATTCTTTAATACGTTTTCAAGTAAGAACTTAACCAATATGTTTTTTAATCAATTTTTTCAACTCATGTTTTTTATAAGTTGACCTTTCTGCTTTGTCATAAATAGAAAGTAAATCAATTTGGTCTTTGACAACTCTAACGCAAGTGATAATGCGGGTGCCACCACTTTTGCCACCACCTTTAGATTCGACAGCCAAACGGATTTTAAAGCAGTCCATCCCC
>JANMJN010000147.1:0-6901 GCA_031371355.1 Saprospiraceae bacterium | reverse complement strand
TTTTTCAATTCATCAACAACCATTTTTATCTCATTGACGGATAAGCCAAAGACATTTGACAATAATTCAAAACTATTGCCCCGTAAATGTGCTTCATAAATCGCAATTTTTTTTCCTTTTTCGATTCCTTTTTCGATTCCTTTTTCAACGCCTTCGAGGATGAATTCATCAATAATAGTCATAGCTTCAGATTTTTTATTGTTATCGGATTGAAATACTTCATTAATAACATCTTGGCGTGTAATGCCAGAAATATTAGTCAAATATATCCCAAACATACGAATAAACAAAATAGTTTGCTCATTTTTTTGGTCATAGCCAATCAACCAAAGGTTTACGATGTTGGTTTTGATATAAGCAGTTTCTAAATAATGCTTAAACGCCAAGAGTGTTTTTTGCAACAAAATGGATTGAAATGTTTGTATTATTCTATCGGAATAATCTTGCAAATTGACAAGGATATAATCAAAAGATGGCAAAAAACGTAGTGTTTCAGCCACAACGCCTTCAAAATAGCTTTCAAATGGCTCGACATTCCACTTCTCTTTTCCATGATATAAGATTATCGGAATCATCGTAATGGGTTTTTGTTTTGCCGCTAATTTTTTTTTCCATGAATTGCTTTTATAATCTATGAGCTGAAAATGTGGATGCGATGGTTTGTAACTTTTATGTTCAAAAAGAAAGGCTATTTCTGCCTTTTGCTGATTTCCTTTGAAACGACATGCCCAAACCAAATCAGCATAATACTCTGACAATTCATCTGTTATATATGAAGTTGGTTCGACTTCTAAAGTATCGAGGTCGAGTTTGTCCAATAAATCTTTTGGCAGAAATTGAACTAAAAAGGGTTTCACTATATCAATGATGCCAAAAGCACCTTTGAAAAATTTATCATGTGGGTTGTTTATGCCTTGTTCGTTGTTTTCGGTCATAGAGATGTTTTTAAGTTTTCTGAATAATGTTTAAACTAATTTCAACAAAGGTATCAATTAGTTTAAAAACAGAGTACCGTTCGGTAAAAAAGCAAAACCCATATTATGTTAGGTGTAATATGGGTTTTATTATTCAATTCAAACATTATTACTCTTGTCCTAATGATGTTTTGACTTCACCAAATTTACTCAATCCACATTGTAAAAAGGTTTTGTAGGCATCTACTTCAGGTGTATAAGCTGTTGGTGCATTCAAAACTTTCAAATCTGGCGATACAAGCACATAAAACGGTTGCGAGTTTTTATTGAAAAAAGTGGCTTCTAAGTCCGTCCACATCTCCCCCTCAGTATCTTTTAGCTTTCCGTCAAATTTTGAAGTATAAGCCGCATAAGGTGTTTTCAATTCATTTTTATCGTCGGTATAAAGAGAAATCAAGATGTATTTGTCGCGTATGAGTTCCAAAACGCCCGGTTTGTTCCAAACGTTTTCCTCCATTTTACGGCAATTGGCGCAGTTCCAGCCTGTGAAATCAAGCAAAATGGGTTTGTTTTGTCTTTTAGCTTCCGCCAAACCTTCATTCAGGTCATGGAAACAAGGCAAATTTAAAGGGCATTTTTGCGGATGAATGTAACTGTAACCGGCAGGCGGCAAAATACCACTGCCCAATTCAGGGGTTTTGAATGTTTCGGTTGTAGCGTTGTAGCGAAAACCCAAGCCGAGGTAAACGGCTATCGCTAAGAATGCAACAACAATCGCACCGCGGGGGATAGAAAACTTTTTCTTACCGCCATATTTGAATTTTAAAATACCAGCATGATACAAGGCTAAGCCCAAGGCGCAAAGTATCCAAATCGCTAAAAAGGCTTCGTAAGGTAAAAATTTCCAGCCTTTAATGAGGTCAGCATTTGACAAAAATTTGAAAGCTAAGGCAACTTCGATGAATCCCAAAGTCACTTTTACGTCGTCCATCCAACTCCCCGATTTTGGTAAAGACTGCAACCAAGCAGGAAACAAAGCAAACAGACCAAAAGGCAAAGCCAAAGCCGTTGCGAAGCCCAACATACCGATGGCGGGACCAGCAGAAAAACCAGTCGAGGTTGCTGTTTGCACCAATAAAGTGCCGATAATCGGTCCAGTGCAGCTAAATGAAACGAGGGCAAGTGTAAATGCCATGAAAAAAATACCGACAAAACCGCCTTTATTAGAAGCGGCGTTGGCTTTATTTGTCCAACTTGAAGGCAGTGTAATTTCAAAATATCCAAAGAAAGAGACCGCAAAAACAAGGAAAAGTGCGCCAAATCCGATGTTTACCCAAGGATTTGTTGACAAACGATTTAAGGCATCAGAACCAAAAACGGTTGTAATTAGTAAGCCCATTGAGACATACAAAACGATGATGCTGGCGGCATATAATAAGGCGTTTCGGATACCCGTTGCGCGGTCTTTTGAGCCTTTTGTAAAAAAACTAACCGTCAAAGGAATCATGGGAAACACACAAGGTGTCAACAAAGCCAACAAACCACCGCCGAAACCTAAGGCAAAAATCCACCACAAACTCGATTGCGTTTCGTCCGCTTTAACACCTATAGTTGTGCAGTCATTTGTTTCGTTGGTTTTATCGAAACTGAAAAGGCTGGGTTCAGTAAAAATATGGGTATTTGTCGCTGTTGTTGCTTGTGCCATTGGTAATGCCTCAACTTGTTCATTTCCAATGCCTTTTACTAAATTGAAGGTGTATTTGACCTCTGTTGGAGGCAAGCACATTTCGTTGTTACAAGCTTGATACTCAAGTGATCCATTGACAGGTTTGGTTAAGTCTTTGACTTTAATCCGTTGCGTAAAAGTAGCCGTTTCAGAGAAATCAACGACTGTCATGTTGTTGAAAACAGCTTCTTTGTGTTGGCGACGTTTAGGGCTTGCTTCTTTTAATTGACCTATTAGTTCAATATTATCACTTTTCTCAAATGTAAAACTCGTGGGAATTGGACCCTCTCCTTTCAGAAACTGTGAGTAAATATGCCAATCAGGGTCAAGTATTGCCTTGAAAATGAGGTCATACTCGGTATCGGTGTTTTTTTTTGATTCAAAAGCCCATTTTACTGGTTTTTGAACACCATTGGTTTGAGCGGGGAGGGCAGCAGTGGATGTACCCGTTTTTGTGGGTTGTGCCGATTGCGGAATTGATGTCGGCGATGCTTGGATAGGGTTTGGTACTGAGGGGGTAGGTGCAGCAGCACCGCCGCCGCTTGCACTTGAAGACATATTTATTCTATACGAAAAGTCTTGTTGATTGGGTGGCAGACATTTTTCGTCGTCGCAGGTTTGCCATTCGACAGAGCCTTTAATATCTGTTGAACCATTGATTTTGATACGCTGGATGAATTTTACTTCGTCTGAAAACTTCGTAATATTCATCTCAAAGATTTTATCGAAGCCTGATTTTTTGTGATCACTGACTTCTGCTGCCTTACCGATGAGTTGATACTGAGGGGTCGGTTTGAAAGTCAAAGCGGTGGGTACAGGACCATCGCCCGTAAGGAATTGCGAATAAGTGAACCAGCCTTTATCCAATTTAGCAGTAGCAACGAGGTCATATTCCGTATCGTTGATTTTTTTTGATTCAAAAGACCATTTTACGGGGTTGAGAATTTGGGCATGATTCACACTGATAATGAATAGTAATGCAGAGACTGTACTGAAAATTTTTTTCATCTGTTGAAATTGATATGGTCTGAAAAGGTGGATATATTTGGAAACGAATTTTGCGAATGCAAAGCTACAATTAGAAAACAGAAAAGCAAAAGGCAGTTAATCGAATATCCGACTAACTGCCTTTTGAACGCTCTGAATAAAGAAAAGTTTTATCACTTACTGAGTGGTACATCAAAATTTACCTTTTCGGGGGGCATACACATTTGCCCATTACAAGTCATAAATTCCAATTTCCCTTTGACAGAATGCGTATTGCCCACAATTTTGACCTTTTGTACGAACTGGGTTTTGCCTTCCAATTTGATGACTGTCATGTTAAAGTTGGCATCAAAGACTTCTTTTTTCTGACCAATTTCCAAAGGTTTACCATCTAGTATGATATTGGGATTATGTTCAAAATCAATTTTGGTTGGAACGGGACCTTTTTTAGGCATTTCCTGAGAATAAACGTACCAACCCTCGTCAATGCTGGCTGTCAAAGTGATTTGAAATTCTGTACTTGACAGTTTAGTAGCCGTAAAAGACCAATTTACAGGCTCTGCCATTTGAGCTTTAGCGGTAAAAGAAAAAAGTAATGTTATGATGATTGTCGGAATCGCTTTTAGCATGTTAATCTTTATTTTTCTTAATGTGTCCTACCGTCATATTTAAATGACAATAACGTTGCAAAAAAAAGTATTTTAGAAATATCATTTTTTTCACGATTTTTAAAAAAGGCTTATTGAAAACCATAAAAATCAGTAAAAAAGGGTGATAAAGTAACGCATTCGGTTGCTTTAGAATAAAATAAGGGAATTATATGAATTTCAAAATTAAATTCTGAAAGGTTGGGTGAGATTTGCAAGCTACGTAAAATGAGCTTATTTGTACATCACTTGCTTTGCTGTTGTCACAAAGGTCTAAAAATCTTTTTAAAACTCCACTACTTGGAGCAAATTTTATTTTATTTTTAAAAAAAAGAGAAAAATTGAGTGTAATGAAACAATAAATCATTCTGTTACCGGTCTTTCCACCGTTTTACTTCGAGATAAATTGTTTGTGCTGGCTTTGAAAAAGCAAATTTTGTTTCGTCGAATGTGGGTCGCCTCCACTTGACATTGAAATTGTTAGACATGGCATAAGGTTCTACCGGAATACCCATATAGTTTTTGTTAAGTTCATGATTGTCATCAATATCATGATAGCAAGTGACAGTATAGAAACCATAGGGCATGTTGAAATCAAATCGGAGAGATTTGTTATTGCCAACGGGTTTATTTTGTGTAAAAGCATAACTTTTTTTCTCCAAAAAATTATCAGGAGAATTGTAAATAGCGACGCGAATTGAGCCAGATGGGGTATCTATACCACTGATAATGACAGATAAAATACCATTGCTTTTGTCAGGGAGAGTAAAACCGAGTAAAAAAAAGGGAATAAAAGTGCAGAATAATTTTTTAATAAAAGTGCTTGTCATGGCTAAATATTGTTTTTGAACGATTCTAAGTATCTATAAAATAGGTTTATTGCATTTGAGAGACGTTTACCAAAACGTTAAAGATGCCCTTATCATTTTACATTTTCTCAAAAACTTTTGTTAAATGATATTTGAAGTGCCCTTTACCCTAATAAATAAAAAAGCGAAAGACTTGTTTTCATATAACTTCATGAAAACAAGTCTTTCGCTTTTTTTACTGAGGGGGGGTAAGTTTAGATTTTCTATTATATCATCATTATTTACATTTCTGTTTCGCCATTAAGCTCACGTTCGATTTCTTCCATCAAAACATACTCTTTACTTTCCTCAATAGTCGGAATAATAGTTAAAAAACTATCCAATTTAGCTATTTCGATCAGTTTTGTAACATAGGCATTGTTTATATTAGTTAATATGAAGCTGCCAGAAGCATCGTTCCAAAGTTGGTGTCCCAAAAGAATAGCACTCAAACCCGATGAATCTACATATTTAACATCATTCATATCAAAAATCAGACTAGGGATACCTTCATCGCAGATAAAGCTAAATTGAGCTTTGAGTGAGGGTGCAAGGAGTGAGTTTAGATTTTCGTCATGCAACGAAAAAATGGCAAATTTTTCTTGTTTATCTACTGAATATCTCATTTCAAAATTATGGTTAGAGGTGAATGGTAATAAAGGTAATTGACTTACAAGTAGCAAATTTAGACAAAGGGTTTAGAATGGGGAATGTTTTTCAATAAAATTTAACTTTATGTTGAATTTGGCATAGATTCCTCTTGTATTGAAAAGGAAAAGTAGTAAATTTGTTTCGTTTGACAGAAATAATATTCTTTTTTGTTGTTAGCTGTTTTGGCGGCATAAAATTTTTTGATAACGCAAGAAAACCAATTCTGTCAGATTTTACATAATCAAACATGACATTCTTTCCGAAATGTTAAAATGTTAATCAAATGGCATCATTTTTTCAGTTGAATTTTGATTAATTGTTTTTTTTCATACTTTCGCAGAAAAGTAAGTATTAGAGCAAAAAATTGATGATATGTTACCCCCTCAGTATTTTTTGGTTAATTGATTGACCTTGTAAGAACAAAACCTTGATGACCTTGTTTTGAATTGAAATTTACAACACATCACACGAAATAAAGATGAATAATAAAAAATTTTCGCCCCGTGTAAAACAGATACTCGCTAATAGCCGCAATGAAGCTGTTCGGTTGGGTCACGATTATATTGGTGCTGAGCACTTACTCTTAGGTTTAGTCATGGATAGAGACAGTTTGCCTGTCCGTGTTTTGAGTTCATTAGAAGTTAATGTAGAAGATCTACGGTCAGCTATTGAGCAAAATATTCAGCGTTATAGTGGACCCAGTTCCCACTTGAACGTTGGCAATATTAACTTGAACAGCCAAGCTGAAAAAATCTTGAAATTCACTGTTTTGGAAGCACGCGACTCTAAAAACGATGAAGCTCAGCCAGAACATTTAATGATGTCTATTTTGAAACAAAAAGAGAATTTAGCCTCGCGCATTCTCAATCAGTTTTATGTGGACTACGAAACGTTCCGACAGGAGCAGGAGTATGTTAGAGCTGAACACGATTATGGTGCACCTGAAATTTTCAGCCAAGCCGCTGGTAGTGGCGATAGCGACGAACAATTTGAGGATGAAGACACACGCTCTTTCCGCAAGGGCAATACAAAAAGTCGTACGCCAGTCCTTGATAATTTTGGACGTGACGTAACGAAGCTTGCCGAGGAAGGTCGTCTTGACCCTATCATCGGACGTGAAGTTGAAAT
>JANMJN010000103.1:0-2108 GCA_031371355.1 Saprospiraceae bacterium | reverse complement strand
GGCTTGTACAAAGTTTTGGAACGCATCCGTGCCAAATATCCAAAAGTACCGATGATGTTGTGTTCAGGCGGCGGCGGACGTGTGGACTACGAAGCCTTAAAATACTTTACAGAGTTTTGGTTGAGCGACAACACGCATCCGTTGGAAAGGGTTTTTATACAATGGGAATCATCTTATTATTTTCCATTGATTGCACATTGCAACCACATTACGGATTGGGCGAAGTTGCCGATTAAGTTCCGCACCGATGTCGCGATGATGGGCAAAATGGGTTACGATATTGTAGTGAGTCATTTAAGTGCAGATGATTTGGCGTTTAGTCAACAGGCTTTGAAAAACTATAAATCGGTTCAAGAAGTGATTTGGAAAGGCGATTTTTACCGCCTTGTCAATCCATGGGACAATGAATTTGCGTCTTCAATGGTCGTTAATGAAGCGCAGAATCGGGCTGTGATGTTTAATTATGTTACGACCAACCGCTATTTTTATAATCCATTGACGGTCAAACCGATTAAACTAAAAGGGTTGAATCCAACTAAAAAATACACCATTAAAGAGTTGAATCTTTATCCGAACACTAAAACAACCCTTAGTACTGAGGGGGTCTATTCAGGCGAATATTTGATGTCTGTGGGTTATAATCCTGAATTAACATCCAGCAGAACGAGTGTTATTTTGGAGATAAATGAAGTAAAGTAAGTGTCCGTTTTTTTGACAGGATGTTATTTTGTTTTTGTGAAAAAAGATTTGCGAAATTTTAAAAATTTCGTAAATCTGCACGCCATTCAAAATAACATTTTGCTTTAAAAATTAACGATAACCTTTTGAGACAACCTCATACGTCTTAGGAATGTGTAAAAAACAACGGCGCCTTTTGTCATTTTGGCGTTCCTTACATTTAGAAAGAAGCTTTAACATTCATCAAAATTCAATCAATATATGAAAAACACCTTTTCCAAGTCGCTGATTATATTAATCGGCTTTGTATTTTTCTCAACGTTTAATACAACCCAAACGGCTGCGCAAGCACCCAACGAATCCACGTTTATCATCGGCGATGCTTTGCCCGATGCACCCGAATTGTCGGCAAGAGGCACATATAAAATCGGTGTCCAAACGCTTGATTTTGTCAACAAAAACCAAATTGACATTCTTAAATCCAAAGGCGGCGTAGATGCTTTTTATGATAGACCCTTGAAAGTTGAAGTGTGGTATCCTGCCATCGTGTCCAATGGTGAGAAAGACATAGAAACCTATGATGAAGTCTTAGGTATTGCCAATAATCCGAAAAGACCCTTGATTCCGTTCACTTTCCAAGGCAGAGCGTCGAGAAATGCCCCCCCTCAGTATGCAGACGGTGCTTTTCCTTTGGTGGTCGTTTCGCATGGTTACGTCGGTTCCCGTTTGCTTCTGACGTATTTGACAGAGAATTTAGCGTCGAAAGGATATGTCGTTGTGGCTATTGACCATACTGAATCTACCTTTAAAGATGCCAATGGTTTTCAAAGCACGCTGCTCAACAGATCAAAAGATATTTTGTTTGTCATCAACGAAATGGCAGAACGCAGCAAAGCGACACCTAAGAATTTCCTATCGGGTTTGGTGGATGCCAACAATACGGCTATCATTGGCTATTCTATGGGTGGTTATGGCGTATTGAATGTGGCAGGAGCCGGATATAGTGCCAAATTAGATACGTTTTTTGGCGCAATGTCAGGTGGAAGCAAAGCCATTCAAGCCCGTTCAACCAATAATGCAGAATACAAAGCTTCTTTCGACCCGCGTGTTAAAGCAGTTGTTGCTTTTGCACCATGGGGTATGCAGCGCGGTGTTTGGGATGCAGAAGGTTTGAAAGGCTTGAAAATTCCGACATTTTTTGTCGCTGGCAGTCAAGACGATATTTCTGGCTATGAAGACGGCATTAAAGCCATTTACAAAGGTACTGTTAACGCGGATCGCTACTTGTTGACGTATATGAACGCACGCCACAACATTGCACCCAATCCGCCACCTACAGGGTCTTTAAAGGCTGGTTTACATTTCGATGAATACTACCGCTACGCAGAACCTGCTTGGAATGAAAAGCGCATCAACAACATCAATCAGCA
>JANMJN010000078.1:0-2768 GCA_031371355.1 Saprospiraceae bacterium | reverse complement strand
ATTTTCACCCCCTCAGTAGAAAGCTTTAATGTTGCGTTTATTGGCAAAAACTGCCATGCTTCGCAACCTGCGAATGGTATTAATCCTGCCAATGTCCTCGCTGAATTCATCCAATTTATGCACACCTTTCATCAACCCGACAAAGCGGAAGCGGATTACTTTGTCGTCACACCGATTCATATCAACATGGGCGAAAAGGCGTATGGCACATCCGCAGGACATGCTGAAGTCGGTTATACGATTCGCACTTGGGACAGCTGTGTATTGGCGCAACATAAGCAGTTGATTGCGGAAAAAATAAAAGACATGTGTGAAAAAGAAGGTTTGGGGTTTAATATTGCTTGGTTTGAAGCCTTTAACGCCAATAATAATGATGCAACAGCTTTTGAACACATCAAAACAGCAGCGGCTCAAAACGGTTTGACATTCTTGGAAATAGCACAACCGTTTGACTTTGGCGAAGACTTTGGTTTGTTTACTGAAAACTACAAAGGAGCGATGTTTGGCATTGGTTCGGGCGTAGATTGTCCTGCTTTACATACGGTTGATTATGATTTTCCAGATGACTTGATAGAGATTGGGAGCGCGCTGTTTATGGATTTATTGAAAAATACTGAGGGGGCTAACAAAGACGATTTCTTACCACTGAATCCATAAAAAGCACCCGCAACTTTGTTCCATTAAAACAGTATTATCTCACAATTAAATCTTTCTTTAATGGAACGTCGTCATTTTATCCTTTCCAGTCTGTTGGCAACACCTGTTATAGCCTCCGCAAACCAATTTAGAACAAGTGCTAAAACACCCAAGACTTTTACAGTTAAAGCGGGCGAAGCGCGTTTTGGTGTTCATACGCCTTTTCGGGGTGTTAATCCGAATGATTTAAAGATTTCAAAGCGCGATACGGGAGGAGCAGTAGCCATGTTTGAGTATATTGGTACTGAAAAAACAGGACCTTCACTGCATATCCACCTCAAGCAAGATGAAATTTTCTATGTCGCAGAAGGTGAGTTTCTATTTCAAGTCGGTGATTCCAAAAGTACATTAAAAGCGGGGGACAGCATTTTTTTACCTCGAAAAGTGCCGCATACTTGGCTGCAACTGTCTGATAAAGGGAAACTGATTTATTGGGTCACGCCTGCGGGCAAAATGGAAGACTTTTTCTTGAAAATGAACAGTTTTACCAAACCGCCGACAAAAGAAGAAATGGATAAAATACATATTGACCATGATATGAGAACAGTGGGTCCGCCGTTGTATTTATGATGGTAGGGTTGGGCGATTGTTTTTTATGAATAACAATCGCCCCATCACTCATTTATTGTATTTTTGACGCACATTATCATTGAATATATGCTATTAAAAGACTTTTTACCGCATCAAGGGCTTCAAGAGTTTGTGAAATGTTATCGAATCGTTCATTTCTCCTTTGACAAGAACGCACCGCCCCCCTCAAAACCTTACACGCCGCGTCCTGAAAACTGCCTGGCTTTCTATCCTCACGATACGGAAAGGGTTGAATATGCGAATGGCGGTAAAAAGATAGCCCACCTACCCATTGCATTAGTCGGGCAGCATGTATCGGTGACGAATCGCTTCGTCGGATCAAATTTTTTGGTGATTCAAATCATTTTTCAACCCGGTGCGTTGTATCGGTTGACAGGCATACCGTTATTTGAACTCAATGATGCATACTTGGCAGCGGATTGTGTGTTTGCAAAAGACATTGAGTTCGTCAATGAGCAATTTCATCATGCCAAAACATATTCCGAAATGGTGACCATTGCCAATCAATTTGTCACTCGATTGGTAAAAAAAGTCGTGAAGGACAGCCATCCGTTAGACACCGTTTGTCAGTTGATGTTGAAACAAGATGCTTCTATTTCGTTGGATTTACTTGCCCAAAAATCATGTTTGAGTATCAAGCAATTTGAGCGTAATTTCAAAGACAGAACAGGCGTAACGCCCAAACTTTTCAGTCGCCTCATCCGCTTTGATAATGCTTTTAGGACTAAAAATGCGAAACCTGAATTAGATTGGTTGAGTGTGGCGATTGATTGCCATTATTACGATTACCAGCATCTTGTACGTGATTACAAGGACTTTACAGGCTTATCGCCCAGAGCTTTTCACCAATTGGGCAGTCCTGAAGAAGCTTTAGGTATCAAAGAGCAGTTTTATGAAAAAGAGACCTTGCATTTGAGAAGCCCTATAAATTGACTGATACATTGAATTTTTTGAGGTCATTTTCGAGTAATTAAGACTAAATTTGCGCTGCAAAAGCTTAGAACTCGTTACTCAAAACTCAAAACGCAATGATGTTGATAGATACACACGCTCACCTCTACTCGAATCAGTTCAATAACGACCGCGCAGCGATGCTGAAACGGGCAGATACTGAGGGGGTCAAAAAAATATACTTACCTGCCATTGACAGCGAAACGCATGATGCCATGATTGCCATGGAAGCCGAATATCCCGACCGTTGTTTTGCCATGATGGGCGTTCACCCATGCAGCATCAACGCCGATTTTGAAAAGGAATTAGCGATTGCGGAAGAATGGTTGTCGAAACGTCCTTTTTGCGCCGTAGGCGAAATCGGTATTGACCTTTATTGGGATAAAACCTTTTTTGAACAACAAAAAACCGCCTTTATTCGCCAAATGCACTGGGCGCAAGACTTAGGTATTCCGATTATCATTCACAGCCGTGAAGCGACAGATGTCATTATTGATATTTTGACAGAAAACACGTTTTATAGGGGGGGG
>JANMJN010000052.1:0-1633 GCA_031371355.1 Saprospiraceae bacterium | reverse complement strand
TCATCAATCGAGATTCTTGGTAATGCTTATGAGCGGTTTTTGGGTAAAACAATAACCGTCAATGCTCAGAAACAAGTCATTATTGAAGAAAAACCCGAAGTTCGTAAAGCAGGTGGTGTCTTTTATACCCCTCAGTATATTGTCAGTTATATCGTTGAAAATACGATTGGACGGCTTGTTGAAGGCAAAACACCCGAACAAGTCGCTGAATTGACCATACTCGACCCTTCTTGTGGTTCGGGGTCTTTTCTGATTGGTGCTTATCAGTTTTTACTCGATTGGCATAAACTGTATTATCAAAAAAACATCAAAAAATACCCTAAAACAAAGGTAAAACCTTTCCGTTCCGATGGCTCTTTGACCAATGCAGAGCGCAAACGCATTTTGTTGAACAATATCTACGGCGTTGACCTCGACGCACAAGCTGTTGAAGTGACTAAATTGTCTCTTTTACTCAAAGCACTTGAAGGTGAAACGGCGGAATCGGTTAAACAATTGGCTTCGGCGTTTGAACGTGTTTTGCCTTCGCTTGATGCAAATATTCGTTGCGGTAATTCGCTTATTGATGAAGATAGCTTAAAAAAGATTATCCCCTCAGTATCACAAGCCGAAGAAACGCTAATTAATCCTTTTAGTTGGGAAGATGCTTTTCCTAAAATATTTGAAAAAGGTAAAAATGGATTTGATGCAATTGTAGGCAATCCCCCGTATGCCCGACTGCAAACGTTACAAGAATTTCAACCTATTGCCGTTCCATATTTCAGAAAACGTTTTCAGTCCGCAACAACAGGGAGTTTTGATATTTATGTTTTGTTCATTGAACGGGCTTTTCAATTACTCAATGGCACTGGTATTTTGGGCTTTATTCAACCGCATAAGTTTTTTCAAGCTGATTTTGGAGAAGGTGTCCGCACATTTTTGGCAAATGAAAAAGCTATTTCAGAAATTATTCACTTTGGTGCAGCGCAAGTATTTGCAGATGCAACGACTTATACTTGTCTGTTGTTTTTGGATAAAAAACAACGTAAAAACTTCTATTTTGTCAAAGTCAATGACCTTGAAACGCCTGTTGAAACACTCCGAGCTATACTCGACAACAAACCTAACCGATATGAAGCAACGGATATTGACCAACCAAAAGACGGTAGTAAATGGAATTTTGGTGCGGATAGTGCTGCTGCTTTACTTGATAAAATTAAACAACAGCCACAGACACTTGCTGATGTGACGCGAAAGATTTTTGTAGGGCTTCAAACAAGTGCGGATAGAATATATGTTCTAAAAATTTTGGAAGAAAAAACACATACTTGGCGATGTTTTTCAAAATCACTTGACCGAGAAATTGAAATTGAAAAAGGTCTGGTTAAACCTTTTTTAATGGGAAAAGATGTAAAAAGATATGAAAAACCGATGCCACAACACGTTTGTATTTTTCCATACAATGTCATTGATGGTAAAGCTCAAATTATGTTGGCGGATGCTATCGAAAAAAAATTCCCGAAGGGCTGGAAATATATTTTAGAGAATAAAACCGAACTACGAGACAGGGAAAAGGGGAAAATGAGGCATGATGCTTTTTACGCGTATATTTATCCTAAAAACCTCGCTGAATTTGAAGCAACTAAAGTCATGA
>JANMJN010001349.1:0-2486 GCA_031371355.1 Saprospiraceae bacterium | reverse complement strand
TAATTATAACTAAAGGGAGTATAGTGATACTTATAAGTCCTTCCATGATTGCCTAGATCAGTTGCATTATCCACTTTTTCATCGTCGGCTTAAAATTATGACAAGCAACAAATGGGGGCACAGAATAATTTACCAAATTTATCCAAGAAGCTTTAAAGATTCTAGTGGGGACGGGGTAGGAGATATTCAGGGAATAATAGATGAGTTAAAATATTTAAAAGAACTTGGAATTGATGCAATCTGGCTTTCTCCGATTTATCCTTCAAATACCAACGATTTGCAGCTTTCATCAAAGATTTCAAGCTGTTTTCATTGGTATCTTTCATTTTCATGGTGCCTTCGCCGTGCGAGCCATTCATCATCATTTTTAGCTCCGTCATTTCTGGGTCTTTCATCCCCTCAGTATTGGCGAACATTTTTGACAAATTGGCATACATGCCAAAGATGTTTTTATTCAATACATCTTTCACATCGCTTGATACGGTACTGCCGTTTTTCAAATTAGCAATCGTCGCCGCATCTCCTGCAAAAATAACATCGTCCACAAATGCCACTTTTCCTTGGTCAACATAACTTTTGCTCATCATGTCTGCCATGCCACCCATGCGATACACGCCGTTGCCTTCACTCACCAAAGCGTCTTGACTGACGAGGAAATTGACGAGTTTTTCCATGGTCGCTTTATCGCTTAGTTTGAAACCAATCATACCATTCCATTTTTTATCACTGCCAGCAGTTGGTCCCGCAGCAATAACGAGGTCGCCGTCAAAGGCTTTAAAAATATCGTCGCTTGAAAATTTATCGCTTTTGCTGGCTTCAATCATCATTCTGAAAGATGGGTTGGCATTGATGATTTCTTTCAATCCCTTCATATCAAGCGCCAAAGTAGCTGCAAAACCGATGTTATCTCCTTTCAAATACTTAGAAAAATCGGTTTTTACGTTGTCTTTGAACATCAAACCCCATTGTTGACGAAGTTCTTTGTTGATTTTATAATCTGATTTGCTGACGATTTGTCCTTTCTCAAAATCGGCATAACCCGTCGCAAAATTACCTTTCAAAGCTTTTGGGTCAATATTCATCATACCTGCACTTGATTTGACCTGTGGATTGTCTGCCATTTTATCAAAATTGGTGTAGCTATATATATCGTGTGCTTCGCCAAAAAGCTTTGTGAAATTGTCGTTTTTAGTGATGCTTTGGTCTGCTTTATTTTTAAAGAATGCAGAAAAATCACCCCCCTCAGTATGTTCCCCTAAAACAGCCAATTTATCGTTCCACGCCACGACCGCAGCACCTCTTTTGTAAGTTATGCCGTTTTCATTGTTGTCACTATTTTCTTTTTCGTAGGTTAAGTATTTTATACCGTCTTTGGTCTCGATTTTATGTTGTTTTTTTCCAGAAGTCAACATTTTTTCAAACGCCGAAGCATCCGTCAAAGACAGTAAAACAGCCGCCGAAGCACTGTTGCTATTGTCCGTCAAGAAGTTATAGTCTTGAACAACATAAATGTTTTTTGTAAAATCAACACCCGATTTTTTAGGGTCGCGCATGATGTCAGCGATAGCCGCATTTTCAGCCGACGCACTGTCCACCATGTCTTTATAAAAATCCATTTGTTTAACGGATTCAAAATCAGCTTTTTGCATCAAGCTCGGTAGATTGATAGCCGTGACACTCACAGCATCTTTGGGAATAGCATTAGCTGTTTCGTCGAGTTTTGCAGATTTCGTACAACTTGCTAAAAACACAAGGACAAGAGAAAAGAAGGTTGCGCATTTCATTGAAGATGTCATATTAATAGGATGATTTAGAATTTTTAAAAATACTGCTTTCATTGTTATACTTGATCAATGAACACAAAGTTCGCTTAAATAATTCTTTTACAGTCCAAAACATGGACTAACGGGGTATTCTGAATGAAGAATGATGGTTTATTGCCGATGAAGGTGCGGCGCATAGACATAATACTGATACATGGGTAGCAAACAGAAAATGGGATAGTTTTTGTTTAGGGAAGAAGAAGAAAAAAATAATCTACCCTTTTAGTTTATTAAGAATCGCGACATCCCATTTTATTAGATTGGGATTACGGGTAATAAAAGGTAATAGTTCATTGACATCATCGAAAGATAAGGTCCTGCCTGTAAGATAGACCTTATCCAAAAAAGAGACAATAGGATTCATGCCTTTCCATGTCATTTGTTGTGCTATTTTCAGCGTATTGACGACAGAATCAAGCACCAAAGGCTTCCAGTAGTTTTCTAAAGCTGCCCAAATTCTTTCCACAGGGTTGTATTTACTGTGATAAGGTGGATAATAGACCAACTGAATAGGGAGATTGATTTTTTTAGCGAAAGCGACCATTCTACTCAAAAACAGCTTTGTATTGCTGGCTACGGCTTTGCCATTATCTAAATCAATCATCAATATATCAAATTCATCGTCCATAAATTGTCGGTCAGCCCACCATTTTTCTAAAGCAT
>JANMJN010001343.1:0-4074 GCA_031371355.1 Saprospiraceae bacterium | reverse complement strand
GCAATACGGGTCATGCAGAGGTCATAGATGTGTATTTTGACCCAAAAATCATCTCTTTTGAGGATATTTTACGCGTATTCTTTCATGTCCATGACCCGACAACATTGAACCGTCAGGGCAATGATGCGGGTCCACAATATCGTTCTGCCATCTTCTACCACAACGATGCGCAAAAAGCATCGGCAGAAAAAATAATTGCAGAAATAGAAAAAAGTGGCTTATGGAGTAACAAAATTGTTACAGAAGTCACTATGTTTGCACGTTTCTTTGTGGCTGAAGATTACCATCAGGAATATTACAAACTCAATGGTCATGAGCCATATTGCTCTTATGTGATTTCGCCAAAGATGGCAAAATTTAGAAAAGAGTTTAAAAATAGACTGAAAGATTAATTATGAATGATGAAATATAAATGATGAATGCTAACAATATTCATCATTAATATTTCATCGTTCATAATTATAAAAAAAATATTAATGTTTGATAATTAATTGGTTTTTAGTTGGAGGCGGTACTTGGCGTACTGCCTTTTTTGTTTTTTGGAGGTATTTGGAATTGTATTTGTAATGCTACCCCTCAGTAGAGGCGCAATATTTTGCGCCTCTACTGATTTTGCAACAAATGATTCATTTTTAAAGTAAAAGAGTTATATTTGCACGCCTTTTTGACAGCGTATTGAAATGGGCTTATTTGTTCAAAAATAATTTTTATAAAACGATAACAATCAATCGTTTAGGAGTTCTTTACAAAATACTTGACAACCAAAAACCACTCAGAAAAGGAACAGTCGGTTAGATACTGAGGGGTCAGATTTTTTAAAAAAAAAATTTTACAAGCGATGCAAGCGAAAGGAATTATTAAGTTTTTTTTAGTACTACTGTCACTGATTTGTGCAGGACAGTTTATTTATTACATTCCCACGAGCCGTGTTGAACGTGAAGCGGAAAACAAAGCAAAGATAGCAGCAGATGCGGCGGCACCTGAAAACAAGGTGGCTGCAGCGAAAATTGCGCGTCTTTCTTACCTCGACTCTATGTCAAGTGAAAAAATATGGACGGTGCCATTGGTGGGTAGCTATACTTATCAGGACTTGAAATCTAAGCAATTGGCTTTAGGTCTCGATTTGAAAGGCGGTATGAGTGTTTTGCTGCAAGTAGATTTGAAGGATTTCCTCATCTCTTTGAGTGGCAGCTCAACTGACCCGAACTTCACGAAAGCCATCGAGAATGCGACGGCTTTAAAAGCTAATTCATCGGGCGATTTCATCTCGTTGTTTGTTCAAGAATACAAAAAATTGGCAGGTGACAATCGTTTGGCATCTATTTTTGCACGCAATGAGTCTTTGAAACAGCTTATCAACATTGAATCAAAAGACAATGCTGTTCAGAATATCATTCGTCAAAAAGCGGACGAAACGGTTGGTGAAACATATAAGCGTTTGAAACAGCGTATTGATAAATTAGGTGTGGTTCAACCGAACGTATCGCTGGACAAATCGCGCGATATTATTATCGTAGAATTGCCGGGTATTGAAAACCCTGAACGTGCGCGTGGTTTGTTGACAAGTGCAGCAAATTTGGAGTTTTGGGAAGTCTATCGGGCTTCTGACAATGGTATTATGGCAGCTTTGCAAGAAGCTGACAATACCTTAAAGGCAATGCAACAAGGTATAAAAGTAGATTCGTTGTCAAAAGATACAACGACTAAGGCGTCCAACTTAGGCGGTCCTTTATTGGCTCTTTTGCAACCAAACCCGGGGACAATGTCTCCAGCAGTCATTGGTTCAGCCGATAAAAACAAAAGAAATCAAATATCGGAGTATTTGGCAAAGCCAGAAGTGGCTTCTAAATTTCCAAACGATTTGAAATTTGCTTGGTCAAAAGATGCGGTTGTTGACCAAACGGGTAAGTCAACCGGTCAATACGAATTGTATGCTCTTAAAAAATCGGTTGGTAAAGAAGGTCCTGCCCTCGACGGCGGACGTGTAACCGATGCACGAGCCAACAGTACTGAAAAAGGTGGAAGTGGCATGGAAGTTTCGCTTCAAATGGATGCACAAGGTGCTGCTGCTTGGGGTCAATTGACAAGCCAATGTGCACGTGACAACAATCGTGAAGTGGCTATTGTATTGGACAATGATGTGGTCTCTGCACCTCGTGTTATCAGTCCTATTTTGGAAGGTCGTTCATCTATTACAGGTAACTATACGGTACAAGAAGCTCAGGATTTAGCCTCTATTCTTCAAGTAGGAAAATTGCCTGCCAGAGCAGAAATTATTCAAGAGAATACCGTTGGACCATCATTGGGTGCTGAAAATATTCGCAACTCGGTTATGGCTTTAGGCTTGTCTTTCTTGTCTATTTTGCTTTTCATGGTCATCTATTATAGTACAGGTGGTCTTATTTCAATTATTGCCTTGTTTGCTAACTTATTCTTTATCATTGGTTCATTAACATCTTATGGTACTGTTTTGACCCTTCCAGGCATCGCGGGTATCGTTTTGACGATGGCGATGGCGGTTGACGCAAACGTTATTATCTATGAACGGATTCGTGAAGAATTGGCAGAAGGTAAATCAACCATGCTCGCCATATCCGAAGGTTTCAAACATTCCATGTCTGCCGTTATTGACGGTCACGTTACGGCTTTGTTAACATCGTTGGTGTTGATTTGGCAAGGTATCGGTGCCATCAAAGGCTTCGGTGTTGTCTTGGCAATTGGTGTTGTCTTTACGCTTTTCACAGCTATTTTAGTGAGCCGCTTAATCGTTGATTGGTGGACTGGGAGAGGCAATGAGATTCGTTTCTTCGCAAAATTCAGCGAAGGCGCATTCAAAAACATTCATTGGGATTGGATGAAACTTCGTCTTAAAGCTTATGCTTTCTCAAGTCTTATTGTGATTGCAGGTATTGTCAGTTTCTTTACACGTGGCTTCGAACTCGGTGTTGACTTTACAGGTGGTTACAAATACGAGGTCGCTTTTGACCGTGCTGTATCGGCTGAACAAGTGCGTGATGTATTGACAAAATCATTTGAAGGTCAGTCAACCGTTGTAAAAGCGGTTAATACGGACAATACATTTGATATTACGACGGCTTATTTGAGTAAGGAAACAACGGCTGATGCTCAAGAAAAAGTATTGACAAAATTACACGAAGGCGTTAATTTGCTTGTGGGTGGCAACCTTGATATGGAAAAGTTCAAGGCTCACGATGCCAACACGACACACATTAAGTCTTCTGTAAAAGTCGGTCCAACCGTTGCTGATGATATCAAACGCAGCTCTTTGTTGACAACCTTGTTTGGTGTACTCATCATCGGTGCTTACATCTTTATTCGTTTCAACCGTTGGCAATACTCTGTCGGTCTTGTCATCGCGGCTTTACACGACGTTTTGATTACAGTTTCTTTGTTTACATTACTACATGGCATTGTGCCTTGGAGCATGGAAATCAATCAAGACTTTATTGCTGCCTTGCTGACTATCATCGGTTATTCGGTCAATGACACTGTTATCGTTTATGACCGTATTCGTGAGTACATGCGTAAATATACCAACAAACCCATGGCGCAAGTCATCAACGACGGTATCAACTCAACGATGAGCCGTACCATCATTACGTCTTTGACGGTATTGATTGTGACGTTCATCCTCTTCATCGTCGGTGGTGCAGGTATCAAAGGTTTTGCCTTTGCCTTGTTCATCGGTATGTTAGCGGGTACATATTCTTCAATCTTTATCGCAGCTCCTGTGATGATGGACTTATCTAAAAACCTCGACCTTTCAGAATACAAACCTGAAACGACATCGGGCGATAAGAAGAAGACATTGAAAGAGAAAGTTTAGTCTAAACAACTATTCGATATAAAAGCAAGCCGATATTGAGACTCCCTCAGTATCGGCTTTTTTTTATTGCGAAATGAGTTAAATACTGAGGGGTCTCTTTTGTTAGAAAGAGACCCCTCAGTATTTAACCTAAAGACCGATACAATTAAAATACATTATATTTACCAACCTGAAAACCGCTCGTAATTATTCTTCGTAAGTAGAATCATACAGCGCAATTCATGAAT
>JANMJN010001333.1:0-2778 GCA_031371355.1 Saprospiraceae bacterium | reverse complement strand
TCAATGTGAGTGTACAATCCTGTGCCTTTAATACTGAGGGGGTCAAAAAGAGACCCAAACAAAAGAATATCGAGTAAAAGTTGGCAAAACCAAATCGTTTGAGTAGTTTTTGCATTATCGGTAGAATATTAAAAAGTTCTTAAAGAGCCTTTATGTTTTAATGCTCGTTATATTTAGCTTTTTAATATTTACAAAATATATGCCGAAAAAATAAATCCATTGTTTATCTCCTTTAACTCAGGTGTTTTCCAACCCAAAAGGTGCCTTTAAAAAGGTTTTAGACTAAAATAGCCCCCCTCAGTATTCGACCCAGTATTTCGCTTATGCATTAATATCCTATCGCATGTTTTTCAAAGAAAATATATTGAAACTACTGAAAGAAAGAAAGCGGGAGGGCAAAAAATTGTCGCTGCCGATATTTTAGGGAATCTTTTTATGATGTATCCCATACCGAAAAAGAGTAAAATTCGACCGTTTACCATTTTAAAACAACCGCTTACTTGGAAAACTGATCTGACTGCTACTATATTTGTATCGTTACAAAAGTTGAATATGATACTTTAAGATGTTTTTTAGTTTCAAACAATTCAATCTTTTGACGGAACCTTATTTTTTAAATTTTTTAATTAATTCAAATTTCTATGAAAAACTTACAAACACTTGCCAACGAATTGGCAGCAGGCAAAATGACACTTCTCGTTACTAACGACATGCTTAACATCAGAGGCGGCGGCGGTTGCGGCGGCTCTAAGAAGAAGTCAAAAAAATCAAGGAAGTCAAAAAAATCAAAGAAGTCAAGAAGAGGTGGTTGCGGTTGCGGTTGGTAATCTCAAACATGTGAAATCAAATGAACCCCTTGCCCTAAAAGCAAGGGGTTTGTTGTTGGTATCTCAATGCTATTGACGGGGTGATTTGAAATCAGGGCAGTTTTCAACCCTTAGGGGCAGTTTTTCAACCCTTGAGGGCAGTTTTTCAACCCTTGAGGGCAGTTTTTTTAACCCTTAGGGGCAGTTTTTCAATCCTTAGGGGCAGTTTTTCAGCCCTTAGGTTGTTTTACAAGCACCGCATTAGCAAAAAAATCGCCGTTGCCGTCAGCAAAAGTGACGGCAACGGCGAAATATGCGACGCTTGTATAAAATAATGTGGCGGCGAATTAGGAAAACGCCGCCATTTTGCTTTTAAATGAGCTCTTTTTCTGAAGCGCTTCGACTTGTTTAGTCAATTCGTCTATGCGTTTTTGATTTTCAATAGTCGTAGCCGCCTTTTCAGCGCGGTTTTCATAGAGAAAATTTAAGTCGCTATATAATTCCTTGTAATCACTACTGGCTTCTGCCAAAACTTTAACGGCAGAGCGGACGTAATTGGCTTGCTCCATTAAGTCAAGACCGTAAAGCATAAACGTACCTTCCATATCGCCTATCCATCCTTTGAGGATATTCTTAATAGCTAACAATTTTGTAACGGTATTGATACCCCTACCAAAAGTTTCTAAGTCAACCAATTTAGGATGGACAAGTTTTGGCTCATTGCTGAGTGCTTGATAGGCTTTTTTAACATAAGTCCAACCACTTTTTTCGCCCATATTTTGACCTTTGATGCGATCAGCTGGTTCTACTTCTTGGACGTAAGGACTGATAGCGGCGATCGAATCTGTTGCTGCTTTGGAAGCTGCGAGAAAGCCTGTTTCATCGAAATTAACATCAATTCTGTATTTCATATTGGTTAAAATTTAATGATTTAAAAATATATTTTTAGCGTCTTAGAGATAAAAACTTATATTTATTTATTTTAGTTCAGATGAATAAAAAAAATTTGAAATTTTAACATTTGTTCTATTATTCAGCACAATAAAAGAAAGGGCTATGTGGCGTTTACCCAAATAGCCTTTGATTGTTTTTCTTTCACAACTGAATGTTCTTTTATCTTAAATATTGAGTAGATATTAATGATTGTCCGAGCGAGATATCTCATACCAAGTTGAACCGTACCAGATAAGCATCATGACATCACCACTCCGCTTATCGTTCCAGTTCCCATCCAGATTGCAGTTGCCTGAATCATTTAAGACAACATTCGTTGCACTTGAAGCTAAGAGTACCAATATCTGTCCATTGGTCAAGCCATTTGTTATGGTAAATGTAATTTTTGAGCCACTCGTATTGTTCAGAATGATGAACGACTCATTAGCAACAGTTACTACTTGATTGTTCGAAATCAAATTGACAACACTTCCGGGCGTAATGCTTAATCCGCCATTGACTTCCAATGTTGTACCCGGCGTTGTTGTGCCAACTCCGACATAGCCAGAAGTCAGCATCCGCATCCCCTCAGTACTATTGGCTTTCAGTACCAAGGATTGAGCATCGGTTGTGCCAACAAAGTTCGTTCCTGCTGTGGTACCGCTATTGCCTGTTGTTGACCAATCCGTTCCAGAACTCGTTGTAAAACCTTGCCCTCCTGTGAGCACCCATTTAGTCAATGTTGCGTTGTACATAAAGGTTGCAACACCATTAGTGGGTACAGTGACATCCGAACCACCCGTATTGATTTGATTGGCAGAACTGGATGTGACTTGATGTTTTAAGGTCATAGTGTAACTCGTGGCATTGATGATGGTTAATAAGCGTCCATCAAAACCATTAGTGAAGCCTGTAATTGTAAAAACAGCGGTCGGGGCAGTGATACGGTAAAAACTCATGGTGTCTATCGTCACATTGTTGTTCGTACCGTTGGCGATACTGAGGGGGGTGCCTTCGCGCATGGCGACTGAACCATTGA
>JANMJN010001279.1:0-1822 GCA_031371355.1 Saprospiraceae bacterium | reverse complement strand
GTCTTCTATCCATATTTCATCATCGTTTTTGAGTACACTAAACCGCAAGAGGTTGTCCACTATCTCTTTAGAATGTTTATTGTTTTTTTCTTTTTCAAGAGCGTGTTTGTTCAAAAAAGTCGGCATATTGCCAAGTCGTTTCATCAAAAACAGGCTTGTCTTTTTTGAATTGGCTTTTTGCAAACCTTCCAATATCGCTGTGATGTGCTTCACACAGCTTATTCTATCGGATTCTCCTGCCGTTTTAAAAGCCGATTTAAAAATAGTCACTTCAAATGCATTGAGCAATTGCACCCATTGTTCAACACTGATTTTATCAAAAGCTTTAACCAAAAACGCCTGACACACCTCCGATTCGATGAATTCCCCCTCATCCAATTTAATCAAAATGGCAACAACAACGCTAAAATCGGATGGATTATGACTGTCTTTTAAATCGTGTTCATCAAAATCAACAATCAGTTTTTTAACCGCTTTCTTGTCTGCAGTTTCCCAATTGTTGAGATAATAAGCCAACCAAGCCAATTTGGTTTCAATCTCTTGCTCGTTGAGTATATCAAAATGGTTACTTTTTCGCCACAATATAATTGCGCCATAATGATACCAATAAGCCATCGTCATACCTGCATTGCCTGTATAACCTTCTGCTTCTTTTTCCATCGGTTCGTCTTCGCCGATTTCGATGTCAGTGATAATATCGTCTTCTTCAAATTCCATTTCACTGAGGGGGGGCAAACCATCTGATGCCCAATGCTCGATATTGATAGATTCTTCATAAATCTCACTACCCATTACGCCATTTTCGGCATCGTCGTCGTCATATTCATCGTAAGAACGCCATCTACTTCTGCGGCTATTGCGATTGTATGGGATTTCTAAATCGCCCATTTTATAAGACGTAATCAACCCCAATTTGGCATAAAAACCCGCTTTTTCTGCTGCTTGCATCAGGGCTTCGGCTCTCGGATAGTCATTGAGTTTCAACGCCTCCATCGAAAAATTGGTGGGCGTGTATTGATGTCCCAACAAAACTGCGAAAGGAATTTCAGCTTCTGAACGACTCAAAATTTGCGCTAAATCAATGATGGCTTCTTGGTTAGTAGCGTGTCGGATTTGCACTTCTCCGTTTTGCTTTTGCACCAAATTATAGACCAAACAGACACGATGACCACTCGTTACGGGCTTTATTTCATGCTCACAATCGGCAAAAAAAGCCGTAAAAGGCAATTTATAGTCATTTTCGGCAGCCGAAAAATCTATAATTTCTTCTTCTCCATTAAACCGCACAAACAGCGAGCCCCCCGAATGTCGAGAAGGCAAACCGATGATGAGCGTGCCAAACATGCCTGCTTCTTTTTCAGAATCTTTGTGTGGCAAAAAGAAATCACCTTTCTCGTATATCAACAGTTTATACAAATTCGCAGAAATAGTTTGTTTTTCAAGTCCCAAACCTATTTTGGTTTCATCAATGAGCGTATCCAGAAATTTGCTCCAATTTTTATTCAAAAACGAAATATTTTTGGCATCAATTTCCCAAGCACTACGCACGTTAGTATCCACAATCGTTTGACTGCCTTTGCCAAAAGGTGCTTTATGTGCCACCTTTATCATCGTCTGAATTTGTGCGGTGGTGATGGGAAAACTGATTTCGTTGACCCCTTTTATCGCTAAGCCCAAAGGCATAAAATCCCTTGTTCCCGACACGACAAAAGAGCCTGTGCCTTCGATTTGATTCAACGTTTGGAGCAGTTGAGCATCGTATGTTTCCATAATCATTCAATTAGAAGCGATAGAAAGAAAAGATTTAGTTGGGTAAAAGTAC
>JANMJN010000852.1:0-2426 GCA_031371355.1 Saprospiraceae bacterium | reverse complement strand
GTGAACGGATTACGAGAGCAAATGTCTATTGGACATACAGAAACAATAAAGACAGAGGCATCGAAAACGATGTGCGCCAAGCTGTTTACGATGTTATAAAAACGACAACTGCAGAGCATTTACATGAGTTTCAACAAAAATATGTCAAAGGACGGTACTATACGTTTTTGGTTTTAGGCGACCGTTCAAAGATGGATTTCGCCTATTTACAATCGATCGGTGAAGTGCAAGAGTTGAGTTTGGAAGAGGTGTTTGGGTATTGATTTTAAGACTTAATAGATTGATTTTCAGTGTTTTGTAAAAAATAAAAGCCTTGTAATATGTATGTTACAAGGCTTCTCTTTGATAATAATACTATGATTCAAAGACAACATTAAAATAAACATCTGCTATTGTCAATTCAATGGGTGAACTTTTTAGTATTAAACTATCTTCTGTAATGACTTCACCGATTTGCCAATGTCCGTTATTATCCTTGAAAAAGTGTTCTATTCTAAATTCGTCCTGTGCGATTAAAATATATTCTTTCAAGGAATTGATTTGACGATACGACCGAAATTTCTCACCTCTGTCGAACAATTCAATTGAATCGCTCAATACCTCAACAAGAATTGATGGGTTTATCACAATATCATTGTTTTCGTCAGTATGAAAAGGTCTGCCTTCCACCACCACCAAATCTGGATATAAATAATTTTTATGTTTTAAAAAACTCAACACTTTTGTATTGCTGGACAGCACAAGGTGATTTGTTTTATGAATCCTCGCTTGACTTTGAAAAACATAACTCAAATTAGATTCGATGCCACTATGAGGAATTGAGCCACCTGCCATTTCGATAAGTTGTTGGTTAAAAAATTCATGTTTACCGCCCTGTTCACGCAGACTTTTACGCTCTTTTTCAAGGTACTCATCAGCAGTAAGCGGTATTTCAAGTGCAATTGTTTCTATCATTTTCTTAGTATTTTTTACAAAAATAACTGTTTTTGTTTAAATAAAAAATACGATTAGGTGAATTAAAGTCAAGCCTGACAAAATGGAGATTTATTGAGATTTATTTTACCCTCTCAACCCCACCAAAAAAGCTCTGACAGCCGTAAAAGACACTGTTTTGTTCAGAAAAAACGCTTGTGCCGCTTCCATTTCCCCCTCAGTAGCAGCGAGGTGATTGAGTATATTCGTCATGTGCATCTTCATGTGACCACGTTGGATTCCCGTTGTTACGAGTGAACGAACAGCCGCAAAATTTTGCGCTAAGCCGACCACCGCTATCACTTGCATCAATTCTGCTGCCGTTGGTTTTCCTAAAATATCAAGACTCAAACGCGCCAAAGGGTGCAGCGAAGTCAAACCACCCACTGTACCCAGAGCCAAAGGCATATCTATCCAAAACCGAAAACGTCCATTTTCAATCGTACAATCCGACAAACTGCGGTATTGCCCATCGCGGGCGGCAAAAGCATGTGCGCAGGCTTCGATAGCTCGAAAATCATTGGCTGTTGCCAATACCACAGAGTCAATACCGTTCATAATCCCCTTGTTGTGCGTCACGGCTCGATAAGGGTCAATGCGCGCAATGCGGACAGCGCGACGGAATTTTTCAGCATAAAAAGCCGCCTCTTCGTGGTGAAAATCCTTGATATCGCACTCAACCCAAGCACGTACAAGGCAATTTGGGGTAAAATTGGACAAAATACACATGACAATGATGGGCTCAATACCCGTCTGTTCTGCCAAAAACCATTCGAGGGTTAACCCAAATTGTTCCAAAACGGAGTTGATGAAATTTGCGCCCATCGAATCACACGTCTCAAACGTGCAACGGAGTTGATAATAATCGGCTTCTTCTGAAGTAAAATCTATCAATTCTATACCCAAAATCCCACCGCCCCGTTGCTTCATATTGGCAGTTATGGGTTCAGATTCCGTCAACAATGTCTTTTTGACATCTTCAAAGCACCCCCTCAGTATATCGCCCTCGCCAGACCAAGTGAAATGCACTTGACCCACCTTGACCGTTCCCAAAACCTCTGTATGAAAGCCGCCGCGTTCAGCCCAATACTTCGCACCACTTGCAGCTGCCGCAACGACCGAACTTTCCTCAATGACCATCGGCACAGCATACACCTTATTATTGATGATGAAATTGGGCGCAATGCCGTAAGGCATCGGGAAATTGGCAATAGTATTTTCAGAAAAACCATCGAAAATACGTTGAATGTCCGCATCAGGCAGTTGAAAAGTTTTCAAAAAACTTAAATCACCCCCCCACGTATTCTCCTCATTTTGGATAAAATTTTGAGCTAACCAGTCAATTTTTTGCTGCTTTGTTAATTTTGAGAAGCTATTTATCGTTTTGTTCATTAAAAATCACTGATTTAAACAGAATATTAAATTTTGCTATCGGTTTGACATAAAAGACACAG
>JANMJN010001204.1:0-1681 GCA_031371355.1 Saprospiraceae bacterium | reverse complement strand
CATTGACCATTTAGACGAGTTGTATTTGCTGCACGAATTGTCAGAAGAAACGAGCAAACGCCCTCGTGTCGCTATCCGCGTCAACATGGATACGGGCGTCTATCCGATTTGGGACAGGTTCGGTTTTAATTATGAAAATGGGCAAGCTTGGGATGCGATTAATAAAATAATATTAGCCGACAAATTAGATTTAATCGGTCTTCATGCTCACATCGGCACATTCATGTTGTCGCCTTCTGCCTATGGTATTGCAGCAACAAAATTGAGCGATTTGGCATTGAGCATCAAACGTAAATATCAAAAGACCATTCAATATATTGACTTAGGTGGCGGTTTTGCTTCAAAAAACACGCTGAAAGGGGCGTATTTGCAAGGCGTGGACACCAATCCGACTTTTGACCAATATGCCGAAGCCATCAGTACCGCTATCTTAAACGCAGGTTTTGTTCAAAACGAATTGCCGCTTTTAATCCTTGAAACAGGACGGGCGTTGATTGACGAAGCGGGTTATCTTTTAGGTTCTGTTATCTCCAACAAGCGTCTTTCAGATGGTCGTCGGGCGACGATTATGGATTTTGGAGTCAATATTTTATTCACTTCATTTTGGTATGACCATAAAATTTCTCCTGCACAAGATTGCAGTCAATATACCGAAGACTCGGTCATTTATGGTCCTTTGTGCATGAACATTGATGTCGTCCGTGAACACATTACTTTGCCGCCTTTGAAACGGGGTGAACACGTTGTTGTCCATGCCGTTGGTGCGTATAATATGACGCAGTGGATGCAGTTTATCGCCCTGCGTCCTGCCGTTGTAATGATTGATACTGAGGGGGTGCCGCACATCATACGGAAGCGTGAGACTTTGGAGATTATGGAGTCGAGCGAGGTAAAACCTGCGTATTTGAAGGAGTTTAAGATTTGATAATCAGTCAGTTGTGTCTGTGTCATCATTTTCTAAAACCGAAATGATAGGAGCAATATCGAGAATCAATTGCGGTGCAAAAACAGAAGCGACACGCCACAACGTTGTCATATCTAAATCATAATATTCGTGAGTGATACGATGGCGCATACCTTCAATATTGACCCACGGGATACTGTGATAAAGCGTTTTTAGTTCTTTGTCCATCTTATAGGCAGATTCGCCAATGATTTCTATACAGCGGGTAATAGCGAGTGTTGTCCGTTCATCTTGTTCAAATTTTTCGGCATCAAAACCATCAATGAGTTGTCCAATTTTTTCGCAATAATCACGAATATGGTATAAACGGATAAGGTTTGTCGGTTTAGTTTTTTTCATAGATGAGTATTTTTTCGGGTTCAACAAAGGGTTGAATCCGTTTAGACAGGCTTTTTTCGCTTACGAAATCAACTTTGCGTTTAAGCAAATCTTCGATTTCATTCCAAATTTGGAAATATTCCATGCCTGTTGGTAAAAAATCATAATTTAAAACGACTAATAAATCAACATCTGATTTTGCAGTTGCTTCGCCACGAGCAAACGAACCAAAAAGATGAACTTTTTGAATCGCTGGTTGACTGGAAAAGTAGTCCTGTAATTGACGAAGTTTATTTTTTGACAAACGCATTTTCTAATTTTTTTTTACAAAAATAGTCTTTTTTAGTTAAAAGCATACCCCTCAGTATTTTTTTTAATTGAGCATATAAACGTATCATA
>JANMJN010001178.1:0-5334 GCA_031371355.1 Saprospiraceae bacterium | reverse complement strand
GTGGCAGGCTTCAACTGGGCTTATGACCTCACGCCCGTTGCCAACGACCCCCTCAGTATAGAAGGTATTGGGTATGTCTCGCATCCTTATCCGATGAAAAGAAAAGCACCTTGGGCAGACCAATGGACAAAAGATTGGGGTTTTGTGAAGGAAAAATACCCCGTTATATTGACAGAAATCGGTTTCAGTGGCGCAGAAGAAGTGGGCGCACACGTCCCCGTCATCAGCGATGAATCGTATGGTGATGCGATAACGAAGTATTGCGACGAAAAAAGCATCTCATGGGTGGTTTGGGTTTTTGACCCCCAATGGGCACCACGTCTTTTTACGGATTGGAACTACAACTTGACTCGTCATGGCACGTATTTCAAGAAGGCATTGATGGATAGAAAGAAATGAGGCTTTTTCAAAAAGTTATAATGCGTACTGCTAAATTGTTGTATTATTTCTTTCATTTACTTTAAAAATAGGCAAAATAGTGTGAATAATGTAAGAGATTGAAAAAGTTATGTAACACTTCTATGTTTAAACTCCCCCACCTTTGCATTGTCGCAAAACATTCATCTATCATTTATACAAATGATATTATTTACCATAAATCCGCGCGGCATAACAAAATTAACATAGAACGTTTCACAGAAAAAAAAAAATCATGAGAGCTAATTCAATAAAAATGGGTTTTTGGATGTTGGGGACATTCATTGCTTTTTTCCTTTTCGCATACATCATGGGCTTGATACAGTCCACTGAACTGCGCTTATTCAATGTTGTTATTCAACTCTTCTTCATATATCAAGTCATCAAACTGCACTATAAACTTTATCCAGCAGAAGTTGGCAACTACATATCGGGTGTGGCAAGAGGTATGGAAACATCGGTCGTTGGCGTTGGTGGATTTGCTGTATTCACAGGGGTTTTTCTTTATGCAAATCCAACAGTGATGAATAATATTTGCCAAAATTCAAACGTCGGGACGTATCTCAATCCTTTTACTATCAGCCTTTATATTATAGCTGAAGGACTTATGGTCAGCCTTATTGGATCATATGTGATGACTCGCATTTTGGATATTATCATTACAAAACAAGAAGTTTGAGCCATAAAACAAGTAAGATTTAAACAAGCAGATGGTACGCGTTTCGGCAAAACGGGTTCTCACACAAAAATTCATTTCAAATTTTAATACTCATAAAACATGGAAATATTGATAACTTCTGACACTGAACAAAAAACCTTGGCAGTCAGCTCAAAAACCGATTTAGATTATAGTTCAGGATTCAAATCCTTGCTGGCGATAAGAAAATTCAGTGGTGTTTTGGAAAAACATTATAATGAATTGATACAAATTGAGAAAGATCAATACGAAAGGAATAAACATGCTTTAATAGTGGTTGAAGCCAATGCCACACCCGAAATACTTGAAAAATGGAAGAACAGCGTAGCTAACATTAATGATTCTGTATTTTCTATCAACCACGCACTCAATTCGTCAAAAGAAAAAGTGGCGAGAAAGGACAGGTCTGATTCTTCAGAAATGTGGACACAGTTTGACCAATACTTGGCGAAGTTCAGAGAATCTTGCAAAAATTTAGCAAGTTTGGGCTGTGAAATCCTGTCAGATAGCGATAAATTGGCTTGGAAAAACGGTATTTGTACTTTAGAAGAGACCTTTCTGCCGCTGGTTGTTTCTTATGCAGAGGCTTGCAGAGTGGAACTGCAGATGATTGAAAAATATACGCCTGAGGAACTAAATAAGATTAACGAAATTATCATCAATCATATTCCTAAAGATTACACATCTGAAGAAGTTGACCAATACAAAAAAGAATATTTAGCCGCTATTGTTGATTTTAAACAGGAATTTCACGAGGAGAAGAACCTTTGGGATAAATTTTTGGACATTTTAGCGGGCGGAACGCATCAATCTCCAGCAGAACACGTAATGATGGAAAGATGGCTTGAAGGAGATAAGCATGATTTGTAAAATCATGCTTATCTCCTTGGTAAAAAATCGTTCTCCAATAAGAAGAATCACCTACCCAACCAATTGTTTGGACTGACAGACAAAATCAGTCTTAGCGACATTCGTTTTGGCAATAGCACCCATACCGCCCGCTACTTCAATAAAGTTGTCATAGCCACGAGCTTTGAGAATCGAAGCAGCAATCATTGAGCGATAGCCACTGCCGCAGTACATATAAAACGGCTCGTTTTTATCAATAAAACCTATCCATTCATTGATATTACTGAGGGGTCTGTGGAATGCCTCGTCAACGTGTTCTGCGGCATATTCGCCATCTTTGCGAATGTCATAGACGGTTTTGTCTTTGCTCCACTGTGCGGCAAATTCATCTGCCGTGATGCGGTTGACGGTGTCCACTTCTTTGCCAGCGGCTTTCCAAGCGGCTATACCGCCTTCAAGATACCCCAAAGTAAAGTCGTAACCAACACGCGATAGGCGCATAACCGTTTCCGCTTCCATACCTTCATCTGCAACAATAAGAATCGGTTGTTTAATATCGGTAATCAACTCGCCTACCCACGGTGCAAAAGTGCCTTGAAGACCAATATTGATTGAATTTGGAATAAAGCCTTGATAAAATTCAGCAGCAGAACGGGTATCTAAAATCAAAGCATCATGTGCTTCGGCTTCCATCTCAAATTGTTCGGGCGTCAAAGGATGATTACCACGTTTCATAACGGTATCAATTGAGTCATAACCATGCTTATTCATCATCACATTCAATGGAAAATAAGACGGCGGTGTCGTCAACCCCTCTGTCACTTCGGCAATAAATGCTTCTTTTGTTTGAGCTAAAAGGGCATAATTGACTTGTTTTTGGTGCCCAATCGTATCAAAAGTCTCTTTTGACATGTTTTTCCCACAAGCCGACCCTGCGCCATGTGCAGGATAAACAATGACATCATCTGGCAATGTTTTTATTTTTGTCTCCAAAGATTCATAAAGCAATCCCGCCAAATCGTTCATCGTCACATCCGATTTTTGAGCCAAATCTGGGCGACCTACATCCCCGATAAACAGCGTATCACCTGTAAAAATATACTTAGGCGTACCGTTTTCATCAGACAATAAATAGCAAGTGGATTCCATCGTATGCCCTGGCGTGTGTAAGACTTTAAAGGTGTATTTGCCTACTTTAAATTCCTCGCCGTCTTTAGCGATGTGCGCTTTAAAATCGGTGACCGCATTGGGACCATAAACAATAGTTGCGCCTGTTTTAGCAGCCAAATCAACGTGGCCACTGACGAAATCAGCGTGAAAATGCGTTTCGAGAACGTATTTTATCTTCGCGCCTGCCTTTTCGGCTTTTTTGATATAAGGTGAAACTTCGCGCAAAGGGTCAATAATGACTGCTTCCCCTTCTGATTCAATATAATATGCCCCTTGTGCGAGGCAACCCGTATAAATTTGTTCTACTATCATGTGATGGATAAATAAAATTTTAAAATTGTTTTGCATAAAAACAACGACTCTTAATCGCTAAGAATTGTTGATAGTGCAAAGGTAAGTAATTCAAATGAATAAATGAACAAACATTCATGTATTTTTATAAAAAAATTGCTTTTAGACGTAAATAAACAAAACGGTCGGCAAACTTTTGAAGTTCGCCGACCGTGGCTACCGCAACGTTATCGTCTTTTTACTCATTATTTGCATAATTCATTTATTCTTTACTGCCCTGCAACACCAAAGCATGCGCTTCATCTGGTATATCGGCACACTCATGGAAAACCCGCGCCGTACAAGCCCGACATACTGAGGGGTCGAGTTTTTCATAAATTACGCCAATGGCATCCGTTTTTGAGACGTAAAAATACTCCTCACCTATCTCTTCCAAAAAACCACCATCAATTAAGACATCTTGAGCAATCACTTTCAAGCCAGCGATATAAAGCGCACCGCCCCGATTATGCCAAGCTTTAGATTCCTCTGCGAGCCACTCTGCACCGTCAAAATCAATGCGATTGATGCCATTTGCAAGTAACAACATGAATTTTACAGACTCTTCATCCCTAATTTGCTGAAAAAATGCAGCAATATGCTCGATTGAACCGAAAAATAGAGAACCATCAATGCGGACTATTTTGAGCTGTGGACATTCTTTGATGCCTCTTTTTCGAATGATATAGGTCAATTGCCGACGTGGATGCTCTTGATCTGGTGCCATAACTGCAATATGCGGATGCGAAGTGCCTTGCAAAAAGAAAAATAGCGACAAAATGACACCTATATATATAGCAAACTCCAAGTCCAAGAAAAGCGTAGCACCCGTCGTTATGATACCGACAATATTGTCTCGCCGACTTGCCTTCTGAACATGCCGAATATAATCAATATCTATTAAGCCCCACCCGACAATCGCAATCACACCCGCCACCGCTGGCATCGGTAAATAAGCCGCAAGCGGCGCAACAAAAAGCACAATAGCAACCAATGTGAGAGCTGCAAACACGGAAGTCAAAGGCGTTTTAGCACCCGATTCGTAGTTGATACCCGACCGTGTAAACGATCCTGAACTGGCAAAACAACTGAAAAATGAACCAATAATATTGGACAGACCTTGCCCAATAAACTCCTGATTGGCATCAATCCGTTGCTTCGATTTCACTGCGATAGAACGACCTATCGCAATGGACTGTATTAAACCCATCAAAGCGATTGCCATCGCACTGGGCATCAATTTCTGAATATTCGTATATGAAAATGCAGGTATTGAGGGGGTCGGTAGAGCCGAAGGCAATTCGCCCACAAACTTAATACCAACGGATTCGCCGCCTAAAAAAACAGCTAAAAGACTACCCAGAACCATAGCAACAAGCATATGGGGCAGCTTAGGTGCTATTTTTTTTGATAAAATAGCCGATGCGAGCGTTAGAACAGCGACACTGGCGACATACCAATTTGTTTCATTTATATGTCGAAAAACATTGATACACGTATCCATAAATGAAGCATTTGCAGGCAATTGAATACCCAGAAAATTTTTCATTTGACTGGTAATAATCAGCATAGCGGCTCCTGCGGTAAAACCGACAATCACCGTATGAGATACAAAACTGACGAGTGACCCAAACCGTGCAATACCCATCAACAATTGTATGACACCCGCAATAAAGGTCATCACCAAAGTCAATTGGATGAAAGCATCGGTCGTCGGTTCTGCAAATTTGCTGATACCTGAAAAAACAATGAGAGAAAGAGGCGTATTGGGTCCTGAAACCAAGTGCTTTGAAGACCCAAAAAGGGCTGCAATTATCGGCGAAACCATGGCTGTATAAAGTCCATATATAGGTGGTAAACCCGCTATCATA
>JANMJN010001156.1:0-1652 GCA_031371355.1 Saprospiraceae bacterium | reverse complement strand
AAAGCAGAAGAATGGGCAGATTTTATTGTCAAAAACAGCTTTCCAGTTAAAAAATCGTTGCCGAATGAAGCCTATTTTAACGTCAGAAATGGCTTGAAAAACGCTTACAAGGCTATTGTTGAAAACAAAAAAGCAACCGTTGCCTTTCTCGGTGGTTCGATTACCTACAATAAAGGTTGGCGTACCAAAACGTGTGCGTACTTAAAAGAGGCTTTTCCAGAAACAGAATTTCGTTTTATCGCGGCAGGAATTCCGTCTTTGGGCAGCTTGCCTCATGCGTTTCGGATGCAACGGGATTTGTTGGATTCGGGCAAAATTGATCTACTTTTTGTAGAAGCGGCGGTGAATGACAGGGGTAATATGCCCGACAGCCTGATGCAAGTCCGCTCATTGGAAGGCATTGTTCAACACGCAAAGGCGGCAAATCCAAACATGGATATTGTTTTGATGTCCTTCGCTGACCCCTTAAAAACGAAAGATTATGACAACGGCAAAGAACCCGTTGAAATCAAAAACCACGAATTGGTGGCGGCACATTATCAGTTGCCGTCTATCAATTTGGCGAAAGAAATTAGAGATAAAATTCAAAATAAGGAGTTCAGTTGGGCGTATGATTTCAAAGATTTACACCCCTCAGTATTTGGACAAGAATTATACTTTTCAGCCATAAAAAGACTATTGACTCTAAGTTTCACTTCCACTAATTTATTGATAAACAAACCATTACCTTTACAACCTTTGAATAAAAGTAGTTTCAATCATGGCAAATATTACAGCATCGAAAATGCGCATTACGATGCTGATTGGACGCTTGATAAAGATTGGAGTCCAACAGATGGTTTACCGACTCGCAGTGGTTTTGTGCATGTACCGATGCTTGTTTCCACAACGCCAGAAAGCACATTAACGCTCGATTTCAAAGGGACGTCGGTTGGTATTTCTATTATTTCAGGTGCAGATGCGGGTATTGTTTCTTATGCGATTGACAATGCGCCTTTCAAAAATTTAGACCTTTACACTCAATGGAGTGGGCAGTTGCATCTGCCGTGGTATTTGATATTGGGTGCTGGTTTAACGGAAGGAAAGCATACATTGCAACTGAAAATCAGTGCAGAAAAGAATCCTAAAAGCAAAGGCAATGCTTGTCGTATTGTCCATTTTTTGGTGAATGAATAATGTTTAAAAACTTAATTTTATGAAAAAGCACTTATTACTCCTTCTGTTCTTATCTATTTTGAGCGAACTACATGCTCAAAATCATTTAAATGTCTTGACGTTCAATATCCGTTACAGCACCTTGCGCGATAGTGCTAATGCTTGGGTTTATCGCAAAGACATGGCGGCATCGCAAGTTTTGTTTCACGAAATACATATTCTCGGTGTGCAAGAAGCTTTGCATGAACAGATTATGGATTTAAAAGACAGGTTGCCCCAATATAGATACGTCGGTGTCGGAAGAGATGATGGCAAAACAAAGGGCGAATATTCCGCTATTTTTTACGATACAACACGTTTAAAAGTCTTAGAATCCCAAACTTTTTGGCTTTCAGAGACCCCCTCAGTAGCAGGCAGTAAAAGTTGGGACGCAGCGATTACGCGCATTGTTACTTGGGCAAAAATGCAAGATAAAAAAACAAAAAAGACGTTTTATG
>JANMJN010001095.1:0-3420 GCA_031371355.1 Saprospiraceae bacterium | reverse complement strand
TGCTTTAATTGTCAAGCCGCCTGAAAACTGGATGGAAGCTTTCTATATTTTGATAAACTACTTGAAAAAACAACCGGCTGACCGTAAATATGTCGTTTTTTTTGATGAAATTCCTTGGTTAGCGACCCATAAATCAGATTTTTTAAGAGGACTTAGCTTTTTTTGGAACAGTTGGGCAGTCAATCAAAACATCATCGTTGTTTTATGTGGCTCAGTCGCTTCTTGGATGATTCAGAAAATTGTGAATGATACTGGGGGGCTACACAATCGTATTACCCGCCGCCTTTTTCTGAAACCTTTTACGTTGGCAGAAACCGAACTTTACTTAAAATATAGAAATATTACCCTAAATCGCTATCATATTCTTCAATTATATATGGCAATGGGTGGTATTCCACACTATTTGAAGGAAATAGAATCGGGCAAAAGTGCCACTCAAAATATTGAAGATATATGTTTTTCAGAAACAGGTTTACTCCGTGATGAGTTTTCTAATCTTTATGCCGCTTTATTTGATGAATCCAACAATCATATTTCAGTTATTCGCGCTTTAGCTCAGACGAGGCAGGGTATTGACAGAAATACCCTTATTAAAGTCGCAAATGTATCAAATGGTGGTACTCTTACCAAGGTTTTAGAAGAACTGACTCAATCTGGTTTCATCGAAGACTATCCGCCTTTTGGTAAAAAAACAAAGGATAAATTGTATCGCTTAACGGACGAATACTCCCTTTTTTACTTAGAGTTTATTGAAAATATGGATACCAGAGGTAATGGTTTATGGCTTCAATTGAGCCAAACGCAAGCTTACAAAATATGGTGTGGCTATGCTTTTGAAAGTATATGCTTGAAACATATTCCGCAAATAAAAAAAGCAATGAGCATTGGCGGTGTTTATTCAGAAGCTTCTTCTTTTTCAAAAAAAGGTAATAGAACCGAAAAAGGTACGCAAATTGACCTTGTTTTAGATAGGAATGATCAGATTATCAATCTTTTTGAAATAAAATTTTACAATCAGATTTTTACAATTTCTAAAGAATACGCTCAAAAATTGGCAAACAAAAAGCAGATATTTGAAGCGACGACTCAAACACGTAAACATCTTTTCCTAACACTTATCACGACTTTTGGCATCCTGCCGAATGAGCATAGTTTGGGATTGGTTGACCAAGTATTAACAATAGACGACTTATTTTTAGAATAGTGATGTTTAACTAATTGATTATCAATGAAATACTGACAGGTCATTTGCTGCCATCGCTGATAATTTTAATTTCAACGCGGCGGTTTGCCCGATGTTCTTCTTCTGTTACAGGCGATTCATAAATCATATTGAAGTTTGAATAGCCTTTATAAGTCATTCGATTGGCATCGATACCGTTTTTTATTAAGAAATCGTAAATCGTTTTTGCCCTTGAAAGTGATAAATAATGAAGGCTTGACCCTTCAGGATAAGGAGAATTAGAGAATGACGTTATATGCCCACCAATTTCAACCGTACACTTATCATTATCTTTCATAAATTGTAAAAGTTCCTGCATGGATGACGTTGATTCTGTCATAACCTCTGCCGAACTTGTATAAAAATTGATGTTTTTTAACGCTGCCTTTTTGCCTGCGGCAATGGTTTGGAGTTTAAAATCCACCTTTTTTGTCGCTGAATCTACGACGATGCCTTGATAAAAAGGCAAATGATCGTTAGCAGAAATGCCTACACGGACATCTGAATACATCAAATTTGAGACGGAATAATGCCCTTTGTCATCGGTAAAAACAGTGTCTTTGCCATTGTCATTGCTAAAAACAAGCCGTGCCTGTTTTACGATTTGAGATGAATCATTTGTCACAGTGCCAGAAATGGTCACCTTCATAGGTGCTTTTTTGACATTAACAACAGGAGGTTTTGACGAAGTGATGATTTGTACAGGTTTTGCCTTACATTTCAAGGCAAAATTTTGTGTCGTTACCCACTTGTCAACCGTGAAAATTTGTCCATCATAAATACCACAATCGATATTGGGGTCAGAAACGACGCGCATCTTAGCAGGCAAATTGAGCCTTGCTGTGAGACTATAAGCGCCATTTTCATCTGTAAAAGCGGAATCTCTTACAAATTTTGATGTCAACATGACTTTAGCATGGGATATAGGGGTTTTACCATCGGTAACGATACCTGATACTTGTGCCAAACGGCGCAAAACAGTCACTGAAACGCGACGATTGCGCTGCCTACCATCATCGGATTGATTTTCGGCAATCGGTTGCGTCTCGCCATACCCCTCAGTATGGATGCGTGTTTCAGGCGCATTTTTACTCATAAGATAGTTTTTGACGGCTTGCGCTCTTTTTTGGGATAGCTCAAAATTGGCTTTTGCATCGCCAACAGAATCCGTATGGGCAGTCATAGACACCACAAAAGTTGAGTCTTGCAGTGCCACAACTAAGGAATCGAGGCGTGGCTGATACTCCGTTTTGAGGTCGGCTTTTGCAAAATCAAAATGCAAATCGAATTGCCAAACGGGTTTTTCTTGCATTTTTTGTGCTACCAAAAAAGTTGGAAAAAGCAAGCAGGAAAGCAGGGTTTTGTAAAAGGTATTCATGTCAAAAAATAGTTTTGGTTAAAGAAATAAATTTGATTATTGTTGTATTCGTTATTTATTTCATAACTATTTATTTGCATTTTTAGTTTCTTTAATGTTTCATTTTTTTAATAAAAAAAATAAAAATATAGCTATTTGATTTATTATCAATCTATTATAAACAAAAAAGGCTGCTTCCGCAATGCGAAAACAGCCTTTTTTTATGTTAAAGTAAATTAGTAAGCTCGAACATTTTTATTCTCCATATAATTTATAAACGCTCGATTAACGACTCGATTGCCGCCCGGCGTTGGGTAATTACCACTAAAATACCAATCACCTTTATTGTTAGGACAAGCCGCATGCAAACCCTCCAGCGTCTGATAAATGACCGCTACTTCTGGAATAATTTCTGGCAATGTAACGATTTCAGCTATTTTGTCACTGATGGCTTCGTAGTCAAAAAGGTCATAAAGTTCTTGAACATAATTTTTGATTTGTTCCTTCGGTAGATGCTCTTGCGCTTTACATTTTTCATAAACAATTTCTAACTTCTCCTCCAATCCATGTTCATTCAAAAGCCGAATCAGGGCTTGAAAAGCGACAAAATCACCCATTTTTGACATGTCAATGCCATAACAATCAGGGAAACGTATCTGTGGTGCTGAGGAAACGATGATGATTTTTTTCGGATTCAGACGCGCCGCGATTTTGATAATCGAATTTTTCAAAGTTGTCCCTCGCACGATTGAATCGTCCACTAAAACCAATGTGTCCACATTATTTTTAATAATACCATAAGTCACATCATACACATGAGCGACCATATCGTCGCGGCTAT
>JANMJN010000837.1:0-6310 GCA_031371355.1 Saprospiraceae bacterium | reverse complement strand
CCTTTTGCTCCAGATGCAACCGTATTTGGATGAGAAAAGTATTATTGTGGAGTGGCCCAAAGGCGAAAAATACCGCTTGACAGGCGAAGTCGGTTTTGACCAATTCAAAATGGATATTGGACAAAAACAAGATTGGTTTTCCGTTGATGGCGAGTTAAGAGTCAATGAAAACATGGTTTTTGACATGAAAAAACTGCTCGAATGGCTCGAAAAACACAGAAACGGGTTTATAGAAATATCGCCCGGGCAGTTTTTAAAATTAAAAAAAGATTTTCTACATAAGTTACGTGAAATCAGTGGTGTATTGATGCCGCAACGTGACGGCAGCTTTCAAATGCACCCTTTGGCTTTGCCCGTTATGGAGGGCTTCACGGAGGCTTTGGTCAATGCCGATTTGCATGAAAAATATTTTGAAAGTTTAGATAGGCTCAAAAAAGCGTTTAATACAAATTTTGAAGTGCCACAAAACTTTAAAGCCACGCTGCGTGAATACCAACGGGAGGGTTTTGAATGGTTGAGCCGCTGTGCGATGTGGGGCGTTGGCGCTTGTTTGGCGGACGATATGGGTTTGGGTAAAACGGTTCAGGCTTTGGCATTGGTGCAAAGCCGCGCTACTGAGGGGGCTACTTTGGTGGTCGCGCCTGCATCTGTTTGCCGAAATTGGAATGTTGAAATCCAAAAATTTACACCTGATTTGAACCCAATTTTATTTGGCGAAGGCGACCGAGCGACGATGATTGAACAAGCCGGCGCAAACGATATTGTCATTGTCACTTATGATTTGATGGCAAGAGAAGGCGATATGTTCTCTCAAAAATACTTCACAACCATCATTTTGGACGAAGCCCAAGCCATAAAAAACCGAGCAACAAAACGCTCTGATGTGGCGATGCAACTGCAAGGCGATTTCAAAATCATCATGTCGGGAACACCTTTGGAGAATCATTTGGGTGAATTGTGGAACCTGTTTCAGTTCGCAAATCCCGGTTTATTGGGGTCAATCGAGTTTTTCAACGAGCGTTTTGCAGGACCGATAGAGAAATACAGAGACCCTGTTCGGCAAGAACAACTCCGTAATTTGGTGCAACCGTTCATATTACGCCGCCGAAAAGATGAGGTTTTAACAGAACTTCCTGCCAAAACAGAAATCACATTGACCGTTGAATTGGGCGAAAAAGAACGAGCGTTTTATGAAGCCTTGCGCCGCAACGTCATAGAGTCTCTTGAAGCCAAAATGACTGATGGGGGCAACGAAGGACAAAAACAATTGCAAATTTTAGCCGAACTCATGCGCCTACGCCGTGCCGCTTGTCATCCCAATTTGGTGGATACTAATTCAGGTTTTGCGGAAAGCGCGAAGCAACGCTTGTTTACAGAAATTGTTGAAGAATTGCTTGAAAATGGGCATAAAGCCTTAGTTTTTAGCCAATTTGTCGGGCATTTAGCGATTTTAGAAAAGGTGTTAAAGCAAAAAGAAATCCCATATCAATACCTCGATGGCAAAACGCATTTGGCAAAACGGCAACAACGCATCGAAGCCTTTCAGAACGGCGAAGGGCAGTTTTTCCTCATCAGCCTCAAAGCGGGTGGGGTAGGGTTGAACCTCACAGCAGCCGATTACGTCATTCACATGGATCCGTGGTGGAATCCTGCCGTCGAAGACCAAGCAACCGACCGCGCGCACCGTATTGGGCAGGAAAAACCTGTCACTGTTTACCGCCTCGTTTCTGAGGGGACGATTGAAGAGAAAATTTTGAAATTGCACGAACAAAAACGAGACCTTGCAGACTCGTTATTGTCGGGTGCGGATGTGAGTGTCCGTTTATCGGCAGATGAATTGATGGATTTGATAAAAAGAAAATAATACCTTCATGGGTATTTTGATAGTAAGACAGCATATTTAGGATATTAAAACAAGGCGTTTTTAGGTAAAAAATTTGCAAAATATTGTAAATCAACTTTTTATAAAAAAAACAATTGTAATTTAATTTTTTCTAAATACTTTTTAAAATATATCATTATGAAAAATGTAAATTCATTGACCCCTTTTCAGGGTACAGAAATTCGCAAAATTTGGCACAATGACGAATGGTATTTTGTGCTTGACGATGTTTTGACTATTTTGACAGATACCAAAAATCCCAAAGCGTATTGGTCAAACCTTCGGCGTAAGGATGAAGAGTTGAAACAAGGATACGGTAAAATTTACAGTACCCTTTCGGTTAATACAGAAGGGGGTAAACAAAAAATGAATTGTGCCAATACTGAGGGGGTGCTGAGGATTGTTATGTCTGTTTCTTCGCCAAAAGTTGAGCCTTTGAAGTTGTGGATGGCGCAAGTCAGTACCGAGCGCATACAAGAAACCGAAAACCCTGAACTTTTGAGCGAAAGACAAGCCGAATTGTACCGTTTAAAAGGCTATTCCGAAGAATGGATTGCAAGGCGTGTTCAAACCATCGAAACCCGAAAAGCCTTAACGGAAGAATGGAAAAACAGAGGTGTCAAAGAAGGGCAGGAGTACAGTATTTTAACCGCAGAGATTGCAAAAGGCACGTTTGGTTTGACTCCAAGCGAACACGGTCAACTCAAAGGTTTAGATAAACAGAATTTGAGAGACCACATGACGCCATTGGAACTCATTTTTGTCGCATTGAGCGAGGAAGTGACGCGTCGGGTGACGATAAAAGACGATGCGAAGGGCTTTAATCAAAACCATGAATCGGCTGTGGAAGGTGGGCGCATTGCGAATGCTGCATTGAATAGATTGGAAACGGAGTTGCAAGAGAAAGTGGTTTCTTCTTCTAATTTTTTGAATTTGGTTGAAAATAAAGAAAAAACAGACGAATTGGACAGTGGTGAAAAGGCATAAATATCATATTTGAGTCAATAATTTGCACCCAAACGGCATTTTGCTTTTATTAGTTTCAAAGAAATTACCTTTGCCTCTTAAATTTAAAAAACATTGATAATCAATTAAATATGTGAAAAATGAGAAAAGATATTTTAACAAATTTAGATGAGCCAACTGATAATGAATTGAGTGAATTGATGCTTGAAGTAGCAAATGAAGCCAAGCAAAAAGCATTGATTGCTAAAAAAGAATTGGCTGAAACTATTATTAAAGAAATAAAAATTGCCAAAGAGAAATTTAAAGCGAAACAGCTATGAAAAAACCAATATTGATAATTATAGCTGGACCAAATGGGGCTGGTAAAACATCTATCACGCATAAAATCTTACAACATGAATGGTTAGAGAATTGTGTGTATATTAATCCTGATAACATTGCAAGAGATACTTTTGGTGATTGGAACTCTTATGAAGCAGTTTTAAGTGCAGCAAAACTTGCTTCGAAAATGAGAGAGAACTGCCTTGAAGAAAATAAAAGTTTGATTTTTGAAACTGTCCTTTCGGCTGATGACAAAGTAGATTTTGTACAGAATGCGATTGAAAAAGGCTATTTTATTCGACTTTTTTTTGTTGGAACTGAAAACCCCATGATAAATGCAAGCCGGATTGCTCGCCGTGTTATGGAAGGAGGGCATGATGTGCCTATTCCAAAAATCATTTCTCGTTATAGTAAATCCATTGCAAACTGTTGTATCGTTTCGAAAATTATTGATAGGGCATATATCTACTATAACTCTGTTGATGATGAAGAACCTAAACTGTTGTTTAGGGTGGTTAATGGTAAAATCGTTAAAGAATACAGCCGAAAATGTAATTGGGCAGAATCAATTCTTAATTATATAAAAGATTAACAAAGGCTCACCTAAAACATAAAAACAATGATTATTCGCCCTCGTATCCTCCGCCGCAGCGATGCGGTGCGCCGCTTAGTTCAAGAAACATGGCTCACACCCGATGATTTTATCGTTCCTCTCTTCATTGATGAAGGTGAAAATTTTCAAGAAGAAATCGCTTCCATGCCCAATTATTACCGTCGTTCTCTTGATTTGACGATCAAAGAAGTCAAAGAACTGTGGGCAATGGGTTTGCGGACTGTGCTCCTTTTTGTCAAAGTGCCCGATGCTTTGAAGGACAATATGGGCAAAGAAGCTCTTAATCGGGATGGATTGATGCAACGTTCGATTCGTGCTATAAAAGACGCTGTGCCAGATATGTGCGTCATGACGGATGTGGCTCTCGACCCTTATTCAAGCTACGGGCACGACGGCATTGTCGAAAATTTTGAAATTGTTAATGATAAAAGTGTAGAGGTTTTAGCGCGAATGTCTGTTTCTCACGCCCTCGCAGGAGCTGATTTTGTCGCACCGAGCGATATGATGGACGGACGTATTGGTGCGATTCGTCGGGCTTTGGAAGATGAAAATTTACATAAAACGGGCATTTTAGCATATTCTGCCAAGTATGCGTCTTGTTTTTACGGACCTTTCCGCGATGCGCTTGATTCTGCGCCAGGTTTTGGTGACAAAAAATCGTATCAAATGAATCCTGCGAATAGGGTAGAAGCGTTGCGCGAAGTCCAACTCGATATTACTGAGGGGGCAGATATTGTGATGGTCAAACCCGCTTTGTCGTACCTCGATATTATTCGTGAAGTAAAAAACACGGTACATGTCCCTGTCGCTGCCTATCAAGTGTCGGGCGAATATGCGATGGTAAAAGCGGCTGCCAAAATGGGTTGGCTCGATGAAGACCGAGCGAAAATGGAAATTTTAACGTCTATCAAAAGGGCAGGTGCAGATATTATTGCGACGTATTTTGCGAAGGATGCAGTTAGGCTTTTGGGTTGACACGAATTTCACGAATTACGCGAATTTAGTTCCTTTTAGGATGACAAAAATTCGTGTAATTGGTGAAATTCGTGTCAAAATTTGTTAAAAAGCTCCCCCTCAGTATTTTACCTTCAAACAAGCCGTTAACCTTTGAAAAAAACTAAATCCGCATGAAAAATCTACGTTTTCACCTCATTTACCTCGCCATCATTGGCTTTTTGACTTATCAATATTGGACAAAGGCACAGGCTTTAGATGAAGCGGTGCGGTCTATTGAGATGTTTGATAAATTAATTAAAGCCAACAATGAAGTCGTTAGTAGGTCTTCGATGGCGCTTGATAAAAAGATTGAAGAAGAAGCCTTGGCTTATCCGAATGAATCCAATATAGCGTTTTATAAGAAAGCTCAAAATGCTATTGAGCAAGCAACTTCTATTGTAAGGTGGCTCGAAAAAGAGAAAACAGAATTTGTCAATAAGTTTGGTGGCTATAATAGAGCAGATTCGACTATATTAGTAAATCGTTTAGCAACAAATCAATTCTTTTTTGAAACGAAAATTCAAGAGATACGTGATTCATTTATTCATTTCCAAGGTGTTTTGAATAATATTGGTGATGAGCGCAAACTCAAAGAATTGAAAGAACTTTACATGACATCAAAGCTTTTGAAAGATGAAACATACTGGCAAAGGCTAAAAAATCTGACTGGTTCAGATGCTTTGACTCAAATAACAGCTATTCAAAATAGAATTCATTTAGATTTAATTCCATATTTGAATTATAATTATAGTTTGGTAGGGCATACTTCGATGATATTTGATATGTACAAAGTTGCTGCTTTTCCTGAAAAAGTAGCATTGTTAGAAGGGGAAACGGTTAAAGTAGATTTTTATCTATCTCATTATGCTACTAATCCAGGGTCTAATGTTACTTTTTGGATTAATAATAGACAATTGCTTGTAAATGCTGGCGTTGCACATTTTGAAAAACCAGAGACAATAGTTGGTAAAAAAATAATAAAAGTAACTGCTCATATCAGAAACCCATTGACGGGTCAAACAACTACAGCAAATGGTGAATTCGAATACGAAGTCCTCCCAAAATGCGCCAAAAACTGCCAATAAAAAAATAAACCTATGTGTCCTATTTGTCTATGTGTTAAAAAAAACTACCTTTATCCTAGAAATGAAGCGCATCATCGTCATATTACTCACTTTCCAAATCCTTTCTGGCAATGTCCTATTGCCCGAATTGGCTAAGGTGCCGCAATTGATACATCATTTCAATGAACATCAGCGTGAAAATAAGACGCTCGATTTCTTTTCATTTCTCAAAATGCACTATGCTGACCCCGACCACCAACGTAAGGATGCTTCTCGACATGGTTCTTTACCGCTTAAAACCGTTACATCGGCTCATGCAGAAGTGATTGTTTTGTCAGAAACGACCCCCTCTGTAGCTATCGTTGAAAAAGCGATTATTTTTGAAAATCCTATCCTTCCCGCTACCGAAAACTTGTTTTTCGATTCCAAAATTCGCTTTTCTGTTTTCCAACCACCACGTGTGTAATC
>JANMJN010001028.1:0-2426 GCA_031371355.1 Saprospiraceae bacterium | reverse complement strand
GCTCAATCGTTCGCAAGAAGATATAGAAACGTCTGAAAAAATATGGGCAATCATGGATTTGACCGATTTGGATTATGAATCGGTTGAAAAGATTCTCTTTTCGCCAAAACAAGCCCTTTTAGGCGATATTGCTGTCTATTGCAAAAGATTGAATATTCCTTTTTTAGAATTTGTGGAAAAGGCATTGGCTTGACCCCTCAGTATTTTCTACCAAAAAGGCTTTGCTACAATGGTTTTCATTTGGCAAAGCCTTTTTTTATTGTATTTTTGCGCGATTTTTTGACAATCAATAACTAAGAGATATGACATCCAGAGAAATACGCAAAGCGTTCCTCGACTTTTTTGCTTCAAAACAACATAAAATAGTGCCTTCTGCACCTTTAGTTTTGAAAAATGACCCGACTTTGATGTTCACCAATTCGGGTATGGTGCAGTTCAAAGACTACTTTTTGGGCAATGGTACGCCCCCCTCAGTAAGGATTGCCGATACGCAAAAATGTCTCCGCGTGTCGGGTAAACACAATGACTTAGAAGACGTCGGCTTTGATGGCACACACCACACCATGTTTGAAATGCTCGGAAACTGGTCATTTGGCGATTATTTCAAGGCAGAAGCGATTGATTGGTCTTGGGAATTGCTCCATAAAGTCTTGGGTTTGCCCGCAGATCGGCTCTATGCCACTGTGTTTGGTGGCGACGAAAAAGAAGGTTTGGCTTCTGACGAAGAGGCACGCACCTATTGGTTAAAATATTTGCCTGCCAATCAGATTTTGGATGGTAATAAAAAAGATAATTTTTGGGAAATGGGCGCGCAAGGTCCTTGTGGTCCCTGTTCCGAAATCCATTTCGATTTTCGCAGTGACGAAGAACGGGCGAAAATGCCAGGCGAGAAATTGGTCAATATGGATGACCCCTCAGTAGTGGAGATTTGGAACAACGTCTTTATGCAATTTGAGCGCAAAGCGGACGGTTCTCTCGTCGTTTTGCCCGCACAACATGTGGATACAGGTATGGGTTTCGAACGTTTGTGCATGATTTTGCAAGGGAAAAAATATACTTATGATACTGATATTTTCACCCCTTTTATCCGTTTGGTTGAAAAAGAAAGCGGTAAAATATACACAGGCAGCTACGAAAGAACAGCTAAAGTTGACGTAGCTATGCGCGTCATTGTTGACCATATTCGTGCCGTAGCGTTTACGATTGCGGATGGACAATTACCTTCGTCGAATGGTGCGGGTTATGTGATTCGACGCATTTTGCGGAGGGCTGTGCGCTATTATTATTCGTTTTTAGATGTCAAAGAGCCGCTTTTGAATAAATTGATACCGCTTTTGGCATCTGAATTTGCAGACGTTTTCCCTGAACTTAAAGCACAAGAAGCCTTTGTGCAAAAGGTGATTTTGGAAGAAGAACGCTCGTTTTTAAGGACTTTGGAATTGGGTTTGAAGCGTTTTGAAACCTTGGATACTGAGGGGGGTATAGTGAAGGGTTCTGATGCTTTTGAAATGTTCGACACCTTTGGTTTTCCGATTGACTTAACTGAGTTATTGGCAAGTGAGCGCAATTTGAAGGTGGATACCGAGGGGTTTGACATATGTCTTTTGGAACAAAAACAACGCTCAAAACGCGATGCTGAAAAGCAAGTAGGCGACTGGGTTACGGTCATTGAGGACGGCAGAGTAGAGTTTGTCGGGTATGATAGCCTTGAAGTATATGAATCTAAAATCTTGAAATATAGAGCTGTTAAAGATAAAAAAGGCTTGCAATACCAAATCGTTTTGGATTATACCCCTTTTTATGCGGAAAGCGGTGGACAAGTGGGCGACACTGGTTCAATGCTTGTTAATGGCAAAAAAATAGAAGTTCTGGATACTAAAAAAGAAAATGATTTAATTATTCATGTCGTTAATGAATTACCAGACGTTACTGACGACGCTATCGAATGTTTTGTTCATAAAAAACGACGTCAAGCCATTTCTCAAAATCATACAGCAACTCACTTGATGCATGCGGCTTTGCACACTGTTTTGGGCAAACACGCTGTTCAAAAGGGGCAAAATGTGGACGATAAGCGTTTGCGTTTTGACTTTTCGCATTTTCAAGCAGCGACGAAAGAGGAATTGGCTCAGATAGAACAGATTGTCAATCAAAAAATCAGGGAGAATATTGCCCTCGAGGAAGTCCGAAATATGCCGATTGAAGAAGCACGTAAAACAGGAGCGATGATGTTGTTTGGTGAAAAATACGGCGAAACGGTACGTGTTATTACTTTTGATAAAAGATTTAGCCAAGAGTTGTGTGGTGGAACGCATGTGCAAGCGACAGGCGAAATTGGTTTGTTCAAAATTATTGCAGAATCGGCAGTGGCAGCTGGTGTGCGGCGTATTGAAGGTGTGACAGCTGATGGGGCAGAGGCTTACCTC
>JANMJN010000995.1:0-9811 GCA_031371355.1 Saprospiraceae bacterium | reverse complement strand
GTAGGCAATCCTTCAGCCAGTCGTTTAGCTATGGATTTAGTGCGTCCGGGCGGAACAATCTCAACGGTGGGCGTGCACACAACGGCACATTTCTCTTTTTCACCTGTTGATGCTTATAACAAAAATTTGACTTATAAAGTGGGACGTTGTCCTGCTCGTTTTTATGCCGAAAAATTGATCCGCGAGGAGATTGTACAGCAATACGATATTGCGTCCATCATATCCCATCGGTTTCAGTTAGCAGATGGGGCTGCCGCGTATCGCATTTTTGATAAAAAAGAGGATAATTGCTTGAAATCGGTGTTGATACCTTGACAAAAAGCAACTTAAAGAGGTATTGGATAGCGAAATTTGAACCGTTATTTTTTCAAAAAAAAACGAATTCAAATTTCATTATCCGATAATTGTATCAATGAAGACTATTTCACCACCTGTAATTTCCGCACCACTGCCCGCATTCCCGCCGCTTCCACACGTATATAATACATACCGCTTTCAAGCCCTGAAACGTCTAAACGATGTGGCGCACGATAGGCGTTGACTACTTTTTCGCTCAAAACAATACGTCCAATAAGGTTTGAAATCGAGAGATTGACTACCCTATTTTGGCACATTTTCAAGTCTATAAACACTTCTTCACTTGTTGGATTCGGAAAAACTGCAAAATCTATTAATCTTTGATAGTCAATATGTTGTACAGACGAATACTGAATATGACCGTCATTAAAAGTCATTTTCAAACGATAAAAATTGATCCCCTCAGTAGGTTGTTCATCATAACCATAATAGTAGGATTCATAAGGTGAAACAGCGACTTTTTTCATGAATTGAAAAGACTGACCATCCATAGATTTCTCAATATCAAAACCAACTATTTTATCTGCTAAACGCACCCAATCAAGCCGAATCGTGGCATCCACTATTTGTGCTTTCAAATCCCCAAAAGCCATCAATTGTTGACTTGATGAAGCAGGATTAACGATATTGACGCTATAATCTTCTACTTCACCGCGTTCAAAGGTCTCGCAAGGTGTCGGATAACCGCCTACTTTCATGGCAATACGCAGCCGTGTTCTACCCAAAGTCGCCGTTGCAGGAACAATAAAAGCCTGTTCATTGTCTAAAAATGTTCCTAAATAAATGACGACTTGTCGGCTAATAACCATTTCACCCACATCGTCGAAATCATTATCATTGTTCAAATCAATCCAGGCACGCCAATACATATTTGCATTGCGTGGGTCTGCTCCCCAACTGCTTTTGGGGTCAATGGTTATCAAAGCAGCTTGAGCACGTTGTATTGTGGCTGCCGTCGCGGTTGTAAAATTGCCATATCCGTTCTTAAAAGTCGCTGGGAACAGGGTACTACCCGTTGCATTGGCTACCGAAACGTGTTCAATCCATTGTTCCCAAGGAAAAGTTCCTTTTGCGGCACAATAAACGAGGGGAACAGGTCTAAACGTAAACGTGAGCGTATCTCTATCGTTTGCGACATTCGCATCAAGTATTTGGTTTGAATAAACATAAGCTCTTTTTTCTATGGGCGCAGTGATACTCGACAAAGAAGGGTCAGAGAATTGAACCAAAGCCGTCACACTTTCCCCAACAGCTAAATCACCTATTTGCCAAAGCGTATAAAAATCACCTAAAAACGAAGATGTCGTCGTCGTACCCCTTTGTGGTATCACCAAAGGCGTTTGAAACGTGGCTGGAACACTTTGCGATACCTGTGAAACTACATTTTTTGCTTTCACAGAGCCTCTATTCGTAATATTTAATTGATAACTATATCTGCCGTCCGCCCCATAAGTGGCATCTGACGTGGTCATATCAATACTTAAATCGGCGACATCTAACTGTGGTGTGATGTTGTAGAAATAGAAGAGCGTATCTACGTTTGGCATATTATGCAAAGGGATGCAGTAGCCTAAACCTCTTTCGCCAATAGTGATTTGAGTACCATCAAAAGTCACAGGCGGATAGGTCAGCGGGTTTTTATTAGTAAAATCCGTATTAATCGTCAACGTGATGGGCAAAGTAACGGTCTCATTCGGTTGAATCGCTCGATTAATCGGTTGCTTATTGGAAACAAGGGTATAGCAAGTTGATTGAGGTCCTTGGAACGAAAACGGCTGTTGATTCTGATAAATACTGAGGGGTATCGTTGGGCTACTCGTTGCCGTTCCTGTGTTTTTTATAGTGATATTTAAAGTGATTTGACCACCTTGTCGGACTGTATTCGCCCCTGAAACGCCTAAAACTCGGAGGGTGTCCCGTCCTGAAGTAGGGATACCATCAGTAATTTCGACGGTATAATCCTCTACTTCACCGAGTTGGAATGTTTCACAAGGCGTTGGGTAACTGCCACCCTTCATACTCACACGCATTGTGAACGTGCCTAAACGTGCATTATTAGGTATGGTCACGTTTTGCAAAGCGGTGTTATTACCTGAGTTTTGTTGTAAAATCGTTTCACCCGCGTCGTCAAAAACGCCGTTGCCATTGAAGTCAATCCAAGCACGATAGTGTAGGTTCGAATTTCTGCCATACCAACTCAAGGCGGGCGAAATACTGAGGGGATAGGTTTGCCCACGTCGTACCGTCGTTTTGATATCTTTAAAATAACTGTAACCATCAGCGATGTAAATGCCAAAACCATAACGGGTTTTACTGCTTGAGTTGTCAATTGTATTGAATTGGACCCGGCTTATCCATTCCTGCCACGGCTCGATACCTCTTGAAAAACAATCAATACGGCGGTAATTGAAGGCGATGAGATTGGAAATATTATTGGCTTCATTCGACTCAACTACTTGATTATCAACGTCAATTCTGACAAAAGCATAGTTAATGCCATTCAAAACATTGCCAATCAAAGGCGGAAAAGCAGGTGAACCTGTTGGGTTTGTAAACGTCCGATTGTCTTCACGTGGCTGCATGGCTTTGATTTCAGAACCACTGTAAACAGTGGACAAAATAAGCTGTCCATTTGCTGGATTTGCATCGGGGCTGATGAGAATATCTAACTTGACTTGTGCCGAATTGGGTAAGTCCTGCGTCGTTTTTACACGCCAATAAAGAGTAATTTCGCTGTATGTGCCTTGACTATAGTTATTGTTTTGGGCAGAAATCATATCAACCGTCAAATCGGGTTCGATTACTGTCAGAAGGACTCCCTTTGAAGGAGAGTGGGTGTTGTGGTTGAGAAGTGATGTATGCGTTTCCGCTATCAAATATGTAGCACACAAAAATAGCAGACAGAGAGTGATACCTTTTTTCATAATTGTTTGCTTTTGTTATTAAAATATTGATTACTAATGAGAGTAACTCAAAAAACAAAAATAAACAAAAACAAAGCTCAAAGTAATGAGGTGCATCAGTCTCTTAAATGATAATCGTTCAAGATATTAAAGGTTAATATTTTTTTTTAGGATAACCAAAAAGCCATGACGACAGAACAGGCACTGCAAAAATACCAACGGTTATAAAAGACAAATAAAGGTCGGCATCATGGTGTTCGATAATTTTAGAAATAAGCTGTTCGGGGTAAAAATGAGAATAAACAGAAAAAGTTAACTTTACACCCAAAATGCCGATGACCACAAAAGCAGCTGTTTCGAGAAAAGGGTATTTTTCCATTAGTCTTACAAAGCCTTGTGCCACAAACCGCATTGCTAAAATGCCGATAAACACACCGATACAAATAATGTAGATATTGTCTGTAAAAGCAACGACTGCAAAGACATTGTCCATAGAGAACGCCAAATCCATGGCTTCAATCAAAATAACAGTTGACCAAAACTTGCCGAATAGACCTAATGTATTTCTGTAAATAAAATTACTTTTTTTATCTAATATATCATCTCCTTTACGAGGTGTGGCTTTGGTTATGAAATAATCAAACATCAAATAGAGCAAATAAAGCCCGCCAATGAGTTTTAGCCACCATATTTTAACCAGCCAAGACGCTAAAAGCAAACAAATGCCTCTGAATACATACGCTCCGATAATACCATATTTTAACGCTTTACCGCGTTGTTCTTTAGGTAAGTCCATCACCATAGTCGCTAAAACGGCGGCATTGTCAACGGATAGAAGACTTTCTATGATAATTAAGGTAAAAATAATGGTAGCAGCAGCATTCAAATCGTTGCCAAATATACCGTGTAAAAAATCCATATTCTGTTAGTTTTAGCTCCTTTAAACCTTTTTATCAGGGATTAGTTCCAAATTTGCCGCAAATGTAAGTGGTTAAGTTGTATTATCCTACAAATTGATTTTCTGAAATAATTAAACCGCCTTTTGAAAAGGGTAAAAAAAATTTCAAAAAAAAATAATTAAACGATTGATTAATTTAAACAAGTGATTAACTTTGCGCCAAGTTTTAAAACACATTTACAAATGTTTGTCAAAAAGAAAAAAATAGAGACCGTTGATACACGGGAGCAGTTGCTAAAAACAGCGTCAAAATTGTTCGGTGAGAAAGGTTTTGAAGCTGTTTCTACCCGTGAATTGGCAAAAGCGGCAGATGTCAATATAGCGATGATTGCCTACTATTTTGGTTCAAAAGAAGGGTTGTTCAAAGCGATGATTGAAGAGCGTTTTCCTAAAACGATGGCTCAGATACGCAATATTAAAAAACAAGAAGGCAGTGCTTGGGATAAAATTTCGGCAGTCATTGACCTTTATTTGGAAAAAATTATGGGCGACGGCTCGTTTCATAAGCTTGTTTTTAGAGAATTAAGCCTTGAACAACGTCCTGAACATCGTGAGTTAATTCTTTCAGGAATTGAAAAAAATTGGGAAGTCATCAAAATGTATATCCGAGAAGGGCAAGAAAGCGGTGACTTCAAGGAAGATATTGACATTGAACTGACTATCGCTTCTGTCTTTGGGACTATTTTTCAACTCATCAATATGCCTTGTTGGACAATTCGTTTATTGGGAGAGGATGAAGAAAAATTTGTTAAATCAGAAGTTTTTAAAACAAGGTTGAAAAAACATTTGAAAGAGATGATGAAAGCGCATCTTTTTAGCGAACAATCTTTTGCAAAAATGCCCCCCTCAGTATAAACCCCTTTTTTTACCTATAATTTAATCAATCGTTTAATAAAATTAAACAATCGTTTGAAAGAGTTGTTTACAGAACTTTGCTAACGATAAAAATCAGACAAATTCCTTTAAATAAGTGATAAAACTTTGAATAGATGTACATTAGAAATCACCTAATCCTTTTTACGCTCCTGCTTGTCGCATTAACTGCCAGCAGTCAAACAACAAAATCATTGACTCTCGATGAAGCCGTTCGGTTGGGCATCGAATCGAGTCAACAACTCAAAGCAACAGGTGCTCGACTCGATGTTAGTAAGGCTAAAACAACTCAATTTCGGAATACATTAATTCCAAACGTCGCAATTAACAGCGCATATACACGTGTGAGCGACAATATTGCACCGTTTTCTGTTGTCTTCCCTGGCTCATCGGATGCACTCGTTTTGAATCCACAAGTGTTGAATCAATTTACCAATCGTTTGTCACTGCAAGAAGTCGTTTTTACAGGTTTTAGAGCCAAAAACTATTTAGAATCGGCTCAATTCCTTGAACGCGCAGCGACTTTAGACGTTGAACGCGACCGCATCGAAGTCAAAAACAATATCATTGCCGCATATTTAAACCTCTTAAAATTGCAAGCGTCGAAGTCAGTTTTGATTGAAAACGGCAATGTACTGAGGGGTCGTCTAAACGATGTCCGCAACTTTGTCAAAAGTGGGACGGCACTTGAAAATGACCAATTAAAAGCAGAAATCGCTGTTTCTCAACTCGAATTGAGTGCAAAAGACGTGGACAATGCCATAGAAGTCGCCAATTTCAATATGGATTTGATGCTCGGTTTACCAACCAACACGCATATAGAAGTAGAGGATAAAATCCTTTCAGAACATAAAGATCTTTCTGGGCTTGATGACTATTTGAAAACGGTGGATGCAAGACCCGACCTCACTGCCGCTGATTTGCGCCGTCAAGCAACGGTCAAAAACGTGGATATTGCTCGGGGTGCCTACTACCCTATTATCTCGGTTGGTGCCAATTATGCCTATAACAATCCGAATCAGCGTGTTTTTCCGCAGCAAGATGCTTTTAAAGGCACTTGGGATATGGGTATTCAGGTGTCCTACAATTTGACATCACTTTATACCACAAAAGCACAAATTCAAGAGGCACAAGCCAACGTTGTCGCTGCCAATGCACAACGACAACAACTTGCTGATATAGCGAAAATGGAAGTCAATACTAATTTTCACGCCTACCAATCTGCCAATGATAAAATTAAATTGACAGAAAAAACGATTGTACAAACATTGGAAAACCAACGTGTTATGAAGAATCGCTATCAAGCACAAGTGTCAACGATTGGTGAACTTTTGGATGCTGATACTTTGGTTTTGCAAGCTAAAATCAACCTTGAAATAGCAAAAGCTGATTTAGTAGCGGCTTATTATAAGTTACAAAAATCGGTTGGGAAATAGAGCCCACTGATTGGACGGATGCGGCGGATTTACGCTGATTTTCTTTTAGTAACGCGCTCAATTTGTCTTAAATACTGAGGGGGTGTATAAAATCCAAATCAAAGAAAAAAAAATCAGTGCAAACCCCTCGCATCAGTTAAATCAGTGTTCAAAAAGAATTAAATAATTGAATTTTAAAGATTTATAAAATATAAAAAATGGCAATCGAAAATAATAAAAAAGTCATTCGCTTCGTGGTTATCGGCATAGTTTTATCCGCTGCCGCCTTTTTCGGATTCAAAAAAGCAAGTTTTATGCTCAATAACGAAGACACTGAAAACTCACAAATCGAAACCAATATCATTCCTGTTCTGCCTAAAATCAGTGGCTGGGTGACAGAGGTTTTGGTTAAAGACAATCAACAAGTGCGTGCAGGTGATACACTTATTAAAATTGATGACCGTGACCTCAAAATCCGTGTCCTTCAAGCAGAAGTGGCTTTAAAAAATGCGGAATCAAACGTTTCGTTGATTGCCGCCAACGCTGGAACGGTCAACGCCAATGTCAACACTTCCGAAGCAACAATTCAAGCCCAAAACACAGGCATTGCTGCGGGTGAAGCGGCTGTTGGCACTGCAACTGCCAATATCGAAATTGCAAAGGTTCGCGTCCGCAAAGCCACACAAGACTTCAATCGAGCAGACCAATTATTGAAAGAAAAATCAGGGACACAACAAACCTACGATGCGGCAAAAGCAGAAAAAGAATCCGCTGAAGCCGCCGTTGTTGTCGTTGAAAAACAAGTCGCTGCTGCACAAGTGCAAATAGAATCGGCACGTCGCCAAACCAATGTCGGCAACAGCCAAAAAGCTGCCGCGCAAACACAAGTAGCTTCTGCTCAACAACAAATTAATGTTGCCCGTACACAAATCGAACAGCGCAAAGCAGAATTGGAATTGGCAAAACTGCAATTAAGTTATGCTGTTGTCACTGCGCCGATGTCAGGACAAGTTTCACGGAAAAATGTGCAACTCGGTCAATTAGTCAATGCAGGACAACCTTTAATGAGCCTTGTGGATGATGCTAACGTTTGGGTCGTTGCCAATTTCAAAGAAACACAAATTGGGAAGATGAAAGTTGGTCAAAAAGTAAAAATTCATGTGGACGCTTACGCTGGAAAGGATTTTGAAGGCACTATTGAGTCTTTTGCAGGCGCAACAGGCGCAAAATTTAGCCTTTTACCGCCCGACAACTCAACAGGTAACTTCGTAAAAGTTGTTCAACGTGTACCCACAAAAATATTGATCACCGATAAAGCAACCGCAGAAATGCCTTTGCGTGCAGGTATGAGCGTCGGTGTGGTTGTGCCCGTGAAGTAATTTATGTGATGAACAACTTGCGTCAAGTTTTGGAACTTGATACAAGTTGTTGCGCCTAATTCCTAATTTAAAGATTCCTAATTCAACATGACATATCCTACTGGCTTCGCCAAATTCATCATCGTCCTTACGACGATTACGGCGGCAATAATGGAACTGCTTGATACCTCAATAGTGAACGTCGCTTTGTTCAATATGGCGGGCAGTCTCGGTGTCAATGTCGAGGACGTGGCTTGGGTGATTACATCTTATGCCATTGCCAACGTCATTATCATTCCCTTAACAGGGTTTTTGGGCGAATATTTTGGGCGAAAAAACTACTATTTGGTCTCAATGATCATTTTCGTCTTTGCTTCCTATATGTGCGGTGCGTCTGAAAGCCTCGCAACGCTTGTGTTGTGGCGATTTATTCAAGGCATTGGCGGCGGTGCGTTGCTATCAACGTCTCAAGCTATTTTGTTCGATGCTTTTGCACCAAAAGACAGAGCCATAGCGAGTGGCTTGTTTGGTATGGGTGTTATTTTGGGACCCACTTTGGGACCCACACTCGGCGGTTGGGTGATGGAACATTTGGACTGGCCTTGGATTTTTTACATCAACTTGCCTGTTGGTCTCGTAGCTTGTGTATTAGCCTATAATTTTATTGATAAAAAGGAAGGTGAAGGGCAAAGCAAGTCTGAAATTGATATTGATTATCTCGGTATTCTTCTTTTAGCGGTGGGTATTGGCTCACTACAATACGTTTTAGAGCGCGGCGAGTCGGAAGATTGGTTCGCTTCTGTCAGTATTCAATGGTTGACCGTAGCCGCATTAATCGGTGTTGTGGGTTTTATTTGGCGCGAGTTGGTCATTCCAAATCCAGCTGTTCGGTTATCTATTTTAAAGAATCGCACTTTGGCAATGACCAATATATTCACCTTTGTCGTTGGTATCGGGTTATTCACTTCAGTTTATGTTTTCCCCGTCATGGTGCAACGTATCAATGGTTTTACGCCTTATGAAACGGGTTTAGCGATACTTTTACCCACCTTAATCGGTGCTTTCATTTTTCCAGTCGTTGGCAAAGCGATGGCAAATGGTGCGCCACCTACGCCGTTTATCGTTATTGGCTGCATTATGTTTATCATATTTGGTTTATATGGCGGCACTATGACAGGCGATGCGGGTAGGTGGGATTTTTTCTACGTCTTGATATTGCGTACTTTCGGCATTTCGCTGATGCAACTCCCCCTCATCAATCAAGCCGTTTCGGGTTTGCCGCAAAAAGACTATGCACCGGCTATTGCCATAAACAATATGATTCGACAATTAGGCGGTGCATTTGGTATTGCTTTAGCGAATAATTATGTGTCAACTCATTTTGCCCAGCACCGCGCTGATTTGATTTCTAATGTCTATCTAAGCAATCCCGTAACGGCAGAACGTTTGACCACATTGACCAACGGGATGATTGCCAAAACAGGTGATGCCACAACAGCTGCACAACAAGCCCTCACCATTTTGAATTTTTCAGTTGACAAACAAGCCTATTTATTGAGCTATCTCGATACATATCGCTTGATTTCGCTCTTTTTCATAGCCATTTTGCCTTTTATCTTTTTTGTAAAACCGAAAAAGAAAAAAGCCGAAGAAGCAGCGGCAGCGGTAAAAGCGGCAATGGAAGCGCATTGATTATAGGTGTTTAGTTTTTTAATGACAATGTATAACGGTCTGCGAACTTTGGAAGTTTGCAGACCGTTTTCGTTACCCCCCTCAGTATAAAAGGCAATTTGGCGCTTCAAAAATGCAAACCTAATAGCACTTATGTGGTCGCCCGAAGGCACATAAAGGATAAATGATAACGCTTAAAGAATGGTAATTCTATCATTAACGCTCATTTTCAGTGCAAAAACTGCAAAAACAAGATATTTTAGTAAACTATTAACG
>JANMJN010000994.1:0-5300 GCA_031371355.1 Saprospiraceae bacterium | reverse complement strand
CGTTAAATCGAACTTGCCTTTTTTAGTGATTTAGCCCATTAAGTCATAAATCGTGGAATGTCAATAATTTCGACATTCAAAATTTCTTGTTCAATATTCGATATTCATAAGTCCTTTTTTCTTTGTTCCTTTGTCTTTATAAATTATGGATAAAAATTATTATAAAGAATATTACCACCTCGAACGCTCGCATTGGTGGTTCCGTGCACGCGGTAAGATATTATTGAATCACTTGAAAAGGATTTTCGATGGGCAACCCAATATTCGTATCCTCAATATTGGGGCGGCAACAGGGCGTTCGAGTGAGCTATTGATGCAGTTAGGTGATGTCACATCTCTTGAATTTGATAAAGATTGCTACGAATTTAGCCGTGATGTGATAAAAATACCGATTTTTCAAGGGTCAATTCTCGACCTTGAATTTCCTGACAATACCTTCGATTTGGTTTGTGCCTTCGACGTTATCGAACACGTTGACGATGACGACCGAGCCGTGTCTGAGATGCGGAGAGTTTGCAGACAAGGCGGTGTGATGTGCGTCACCGTTCCCGCTTTTATGTTCCTTTGGTCAGAACACGATGTGGTCAATCATCATTTTAGGCGTTATACCTCGTCCATACTGAGGGGGTTGTTTTTAGGGAAAGACGAACCGATATTTCACACGTATTTCAACTTTTGGCTCTTTTTCCCCATTGCTGCCTTTCGTTTCTTAGCAAAAATTTTACCTTTAAAGAAAAAACAAACGGCGGACGAAACGGCTTCAGATTTCAGCGTTGGCAAGGGGCTTTTATTAAATCGCATTTTGTATCGCATTTTTAAATCGGAAAATGTGTTTTTAAAACGTTTTATCAAACTGCCCGTCGGCGTATCTCTTTTATCAACTTGGCGAAAAACTATTTAAATACATCTTTTAAAAATTTACAATTATGCAACATCTCAATTGGCTCATCATTTTGGGCACTGGTATTATCCCTCTCATCACGGGCTTCGTTTGGTATAATTCAAAGGTATTTGGTACGGCTTGGATGAACGCCAGTGGAATGACCGTAGAAAAATCACAAAGCGCAAACATGCCTGTCATTTTCGGTGCGACTCTGTTGTTTGGTATTTTAATCGCTTCGATGATGCCGTCAATAGTCATTCACCAAATGCATTATTATTCTATTTTTATGAATGACCCCGGCATGATGGATCCTAATTCAGAGATAAGCAAGTCTGTTCAAGCCTTTATGGATGCGAATGGCACCAATTTCCGCACATTCAAACACGGTTCGTTACATGGTTCATTAGCAGCATTGTTTTTTGCCATGCCTGTTATCGGTATTTTGGGTTTGTTTGAAGGCAAAGGGCGTAATTATATCTTTGTGCATACAGGCTATTGGATCGTAACTTTGGCTTTGATGGGTGGTTTGGTTTGTGCTTTTGCATAAAACTTAATTTTGACCACTGATGGTCAAAGCTAAATATGATCACATTTTAAATAAACTTTCATACCCCAAACCCGCAGAAACAGAGCGCAATGGACGCGAAACATTATTCAAAATGCCGTCCCAAGTATAGGAAAGCCGCCGCGCTCGATGGTCATTAATTTGTTGGTCGAAACCAAGACGATTGTATAGTCGAAATACCTTATTAACGGTTACAATTTTACCTGTTTTCATCACTTTTTTGGCTGAAAAATCATTGCTTTTCATGGGCATTAGACCAATAAAACTGGGGCGCATCGCAAATGTTAAAAGCGGTGCCAACAATTCATCGTTCAACCGCCACGAGTTATTTATTTTTCTCTGTACGAAACCACCTGCATTGAGCGACAAATTGGCTTGATAACCAAAAAGGTTATTGCTTGGCAAATTATAGGTACGCCCATCAAAAAGCAACGTAATCGCTCCACCCAAATAACGATTCCAACCTTCCGTATCATAGACATTATTAATGCGCCTATAATAGGCACAGCTGAGTTCAACCGTAGTGGTTTCGGCACTCGATAATTGTTTTTCAGGCTTGGGTCGTGTCTTGGGTTTGATTTGACCTGTTGTAAAACTAAGCACAATCCGTGAAACAACGTCCCTTCCGACGCCCTCATAACCCACTCTTAGTGTTGAATTCAAGCCTCGGTACATGAGAGAAGAGTGCCCTTCATCGCGGACTTTGACGATGGGCACACCCAATCCGAGGAAAAAATAGGTATCTCCTCGCGGCGTAAGTGGCTCTTGGGCATTTAAAGAAGAGATAAAAAAGAGGCTTAAAACAATGATTTTTATTGATTTCATAGCAAAATTTAAATATTGTTGCCAAAAAGCGGATTCAATTTCCGCTGAATCGGACTGAATTATTTTCGTATCAAAGCGTAAAACAAACAACAATGTTTTGAAAATAAAACATTATATTAAAACCTTTTTTAAAAAATACTTTTCGAGAAAGTTTGTTTTTCAAACAAAGTCCTTTACTTTCGCAGAATAATTCTAAGTGTATAATTCACATTAAGTTTACAATGGACATTTTATTTAAGGACTTTTTACACATTTTTTTATGAAAAGTGTAAATTTCCTAAAAATTATTCGTTCATATAATAATGAGTAGAGTTATTTTAGAATCAATATACTGAGGGGTTAGATAATCACCCTCATTTAATTTTTTTTTAAATATAAAAACGCAATCATGACAGCTGTAATGGAATCACCGCAGTATCAACCACTAACAGTCGCTGACAAAAAGAACACAAAAATCGTCGCCACTGTTGGTCCAGCTTGTAACGAATATAATCAATTGCTTGAATTGGCTAAAGCTGGCGTTAACGTTTTTCGCCTTAATTTTTCACATGGCGAACATGCAACTCACTTGAAAGTTATTGAATACATCACATATATCAACGAAAAATATGGCACTCACTTAGGTATTCTTGCAGATTTGCAAGGACCTAAACTCCGCGTGGGTATGATGGAAAACGATGGCTTGGAAGTCAAAGAAGGCGACATCATTACTTTCGTCAATGAAGACTGTATTGGTACAAAAGACCATGTTTATATGTCTTATAAAGATTTTGCCAAAGACGTAAAACCGGGAGAAAAGGTATTATTAGACGACGGAAAATTGTCTTTTGAGGTTGTTGAAACGGACAATATTTCGAAAGTAAAAATGCGGGTCATCTATGGCGGCATTTTGAAAAATAAAAAAGGGGTCAATTTACCCGAAACAAAAACATCGCTTCCTTGCTTGACGCCTAAGGACTTAGCCGACCTTGAATTCATTTTGACGCAGCCCGTCAACTGGATTGCCTTGTCGTTTGTCCGTCGTCCTGAAGACATCCATGACCTGCGTGACCGTATCAATGCCGTTAAGCATCCTGCTTTGATTTGTTCAAAAATCGAAAAACCAGAAGCGGTTGAAAACCTCGATGCCATCATCAAAGCCTCGAATGCGGTTATGGTCGCAAGGGGTGACTTGGGTGTTGAATTTCCGATTGAAAAATTACCGATGGTTCAAAAAACCATTGTTGAGAAATGTATCCAACGCGCACGTCCTGTTATTGTGGCAACACAAATGATGGAAAGTATGATTGAGAATCCTTCGCCGACGCGTGCCGAAGTCCTTGACGTAGCGAATGCCGTTATGGATGGTGCCGATGCTGTGATGTTGAGTGCGGAAACAGCTGCTGGCAAATATCCCGTTGAGACGGTTCAAGCAATGACACGTATTATTCAAGAAATAGAAAAAATGCCCGCACGACATGAACGTCCACATCTGTACGAAACTTCTGGCGTTTTCATCAACGATGTTGTCTGTTTAAATGCCGCTCGGATGTCTGTTGAGTTGAATGCCAAAGCGATTATTGGCTTCACTATGTCGGGTTACACAGCCTTTAAAGTGTCGAGTTACCGTCCTAAATCTAAGATATATATCTTTTCTGCGCGTCGTGAAATGTTGGGCACACTCAATTTGGTGCGTGGTGTGAAGTGTTTTTATTACGATAAACTCACTTCGACGGACGAAACAATCGAGGAAACTATTGAGATTTTGAAAGAAACAAATAATGTGTCTGTCGGCGATGTGGTCATCAATACGGGCTCAATGCCAATTGAGAAAAAGTTGCGAACCAACATGTTGAAAGTTACGGTTGTGGATTGATTGTCTGTATTGTTATATTGTTAGTATTGTTGGATTACAACAATACTAACAATACTACAATACTAACAATACAATCAATACAACAATTTAAACCTTCGATTTAGCTGCTTCCGTTTTTATCACTTCTTTCGCTTTCTCAATAATCGCATCTTTTCCTTCAAGTTCCTCTTTTGGACCTGTCGTCACAGGAATATCTGGGTCAAAGCCACTTTCAATTTGAGTGCCGTCAGGTAATGTCTGCATGGTTGCTGAAAAACGGTATTGCCAACCATTCGGCAAGTCACGTGAAATCGGCAAACCACCACCACCACCAGCACGATCTCCAACGAGCGTAACATTAGGTAAAAGCGACATAAAAGCTGCAAAATGCGTTGTGGCAGAGTAGCAACTGCGATTAATCAACACGACAATGGGTTTTAGGTATTGCACCTTCCCTTTTTTAGGTTGAATATAAAGCGGGACAGGTTTCGTGAAATCATTGTATGCGCTGCCGTTTTTCGTTTGCATATTGCCTATTTGTACACGTTTATCCACAAAACGGTTCATTATCTTGAAAATAGTTGCCATCGAACCGCCGCCGTTGTCGCGCACGTCTATTATCAATCCTTTAGTATCTTCCATACGTTTCAAAACATAATCTAAATCATCATCCGAGACGCTTTGACCGAACGACTCGTAGCGGATATAGCCTATCGAATCCTCAAAAATCTGGTTTTTCAAGGCATTTGTCAATTGAAAATCGCGTTTGAGGTATTGCCGTTGTGTAAAAAGGGGATTAAAATTATCTGGATAATCGTCTTTCCAAGACCAGTTGCGGCTGCGGTCTGTGCCTTTCGATAAGTTGACGTGACCATCTTTTAACTCATATAACATAGCCGAAAGTACCGAAAAAAGGGAGTCCTGCGACATCGTATCTTGGATAGTTGGAGCATAACGGTCATGGATTGTGTTCCAATTGATTTTTTTGTAATCAAAAAAAGCGTAATTATCATTGACTGTTTGCCACATAGACTCAAAACAATGCGTAGGTGTATTGCTCACATCTTCTTTCATGAGCAATTTGCTGCAAGACGTGAAAAATAGGGCGGAAGGAATGATAAATAAAAGTGTTTTAAGAAATTTCATAACGTGATAATTGATTGTTTGGAGACCACTGATTTGACTGATTCGAC
>JANMJN010000982.1:0-2428 GCA_031371355.1 Saprospiraceae bacterium | reverse complement strand
CGCTTTATCGGCTTGTGTTTTCGATAAAGCCAATGCCAAATACCATTCGGCATGAGGTTGCCATTTTGAAGGGACATCTTGGTTGAGTCTTTCTAAAATAGAAATGGCTTTTTCTGTCTGATTGGTTGCTAAATAGGCATTGGCTTGAAAAAACAGACCTGAATCGTCCAAATACTGTGGGAGTGTTATTTTTTCAAAATAAACCAAAGCCTGTTTGTAATCGCCGTTATCGTACAACGAATAGGCTTTTTCAAGGTCGGTTTTAGTTGCCTCATCGCGGACGTTGGGCTTTTCAAAGTTTTTATAGGGCTTGAAATAGGTCTCAAATAGCGCATCATTTCCTTTGATAGTCAGGTTTGTCTGTTGATTCAAAAACCAATAACCGACGCTGATGAGTATCAAAAAACCAGCCGCTAATCCTATCCAATTGCCGATTAGAAACTTCTTTGGTGTTTTAGGTATAAAATCTTGTTGATAGGAAGGGGTAGCCTCTTGTTCTGCTAATTTAGCTTCTTCTTCCTGCAACATCGCTTTCAATTGGCTATCGCCAAAGGCATAAACGGCTCTTACGGCTTGCTCATATTGCTTGACTTCATGCACAAAATCAGCGTCTTCAAGTCGTTGATTAAACAAGGCTTGTTCGGATTCTGAAAGCATTTTATCTAAATGTTTCTCAATAAGTTGTCGGTCTATTTCTGATATGGACATTGAGTTTAATTCTTAATATTTCTCCAAAATATCTCGCAGTGCCTTCAAGCACCGCGATTTCTGAACACTTACGCTGTTTTCAGATTGATAATGCAATAAGTCTTTGATTTGGGGGATTGAATAACCTTGATAAAAATACAACTCCAAAACCCGTTGACAAGCCGGTGCTAATTGTGCAATGGCTTGAGCTAAGTGTTGACGTTGTGCTTGATACTCCTCGTCTTCAATCAATAATTGAAGAAAATGGGGGTCGTGCGGTAAATCGGCTTCTGAGGGTTCTGCAACAATCGTTATTTTGTGGTTCTGTTGAATCGCACGACGCAATTGGCGATAACCAATCGCAAAAAGGTAGGTTTTAAGGGAAGCACTCAAATTTGTCAAACGACCTGTGACCACATTGCGATAAAAAGCCACCAAAGCCTCTTGATACGCATCGGTCAAATCGGCTTCTGAACAGTGTACATATCGCCTCACCCACGCCTTAAACGCCACGGCGTAGAGTGGATAAATGCGGCGTAGGGTCGTTTCTCTTCCTTCGAGAATTTCAGCGATGATGTGGTTATCAATATGATTGTTTGTCGGCGGCACAAGCTGTTTGTTTAGAGTGTAGCGTCTGCAATATCCGACAAAAATAGCAATAGTTTTACTGAGGGGTCTTAAAATTCGATTAAAAACATCAGACATAACTTACCTTTCTATTTTAATGCCTGTTATCGGTTTAATCTTAGCAGGTTTTGAAAAAAACAGTATTATTTTTTTGTCATTCTGAGGAAAACCGACACCTAATCGGTGTCGTCTAAAACGGAATGACAAAAAAAATCATCATTTCATTTGTTAACAATTCTTTTTGTCTTAGTTTTGAGGGGTATTCTCTTAAAACTAAACCACTGACCACAATGAAAATCAGAACAACACTCCTCTTTTTATGTGCTTTACTCACAGTCTTTGCTTGTCGGAACAAGACAACACCCGCACAGGTGCAAACAACACAAAGTGAAGTGACCACTAAACCCGTTTTTAACGATGGATATCCGATAACGGTAAGCGATGTCATGCTCGATTCACTCTATGATTTTTACTTTTGGTTGCATCATCGAGATGTGACTGATAGAGCGATTGCGCGGTTTACGAATCAATTGAAAGAGCCACAAACGGACAAATTAGCTTTGCTAAAAGCGCATCGTCGCTTAACGGTTGCCTATATGATGGCTTATGAAGAATCCCTATGTCTGAAAGAAATGAATAAGATGCTCAAAACAGCAGAGCAATTGCCAGGACTTTCAAAAGAAGAGCAGGCTAAAAACTTAGCGGTGCAAGCTTATTATTCTTATTGGTTTGATTTGACGGACTCCACCGGCTTGCTTAAAATGAATCAAGCTGATTCGTTGATGCGGTTAGCAACGGGTAAGACGGATTTGCGCTCAGTACAGTTTGGTATTTTGAAAAGTCAATATTTAAGCGAATTAGCCAAAGGCAATGCTGTAGAAACCCTTGATGCGGCTATTACAGAATTGAAACAATTGCCTACAGAGTACCCCGCAGTAGAAGCGTATGCTTATCTGGTGCGAACTCTTGTACTCAATTCGAGTATTGGTTTCAAAATGAGTCGTGCAAGAACTTATTTTGATAATCCAAAATGGGCAAATCACCCTGTCATGGGTCAAATTTATTTAGAAGCTATTTATTACTTCAATATCGGTTACGGTTTAGAAGATGCTGA
>JANMJN010000939.1:0-2452 GCA_031371355.1 Saprospiraceae bacterium | reverse complement strand
AAAATCCATCAGTTGCAAAAAGTCCGAATGACAATCCCATTCTCAAAAACCTGAAATGGCGCAACGTGGGTCCGTATCGCGGTGGACGGAGTCTCGCTGTGGCAGGTCATGCTGACCAACCGTTGACGTATTACTTCGGTGCAGTTGGTGGCGGCGTTTGGAAAACAACGGATGGTGGCATGAAATGGAATCCTATTTCAGATTCAACGTTTACCAGTTCAAGTGTCGGCTCGATTTGTGTTGCACCATCTGACCCGAATATTGTTTACGTCGGTATGGGTGAAACAGAGATTCGGGGCAATATCTCTTTCGGTGATGGGGTCTATAAATCCACTGACGCGGGCAAAACTTGGAAGCATTTAGGACTCAAAAAGTCTTGGGGCATTGGTCGTATCACCGTACATCCAAAGGATGCTAATATTGTTTACGTTGCTTCACTTGGTAATCCTTATGGTCGAGTGGTTAAGTCAATGGATTCGGAAGAACGAGGTGTTTATCGTTCTACGGATGGTGGTACAACGTGGCAGCGTGTTCTTGCTCCGACAAATAATAAAACAGGAGCGATTGACGTCGTACTTGACCCCACAAATCCGTCCATTATATATGCCTCGCTTTGGGAATGTTATCGCAATAATTACCAAATGTCGAGTGGTGGCGAAGGTTCAGGTATGTATAAATCAACAGATGGCGGCTCTACTTGGACAAATATCTCTAAGAAACCAGGCTTGCCCGTCGGGATTCTGGGTAAAATCGAGTTCGCAGTCTCATATTTTGATGGCAATCGCGTATGGGCGATGGTTGAGAACAAAAACGGTGGTCTTTTCAAAAGTGATGATGGTGGTGAAACTTGGGCTCAAGTCAATACAGACAAAAACCTGCGCCAACGTCCTTGGTATTTCTCTGAAATCGCAGCAGACCCAGGTAATCACGATGGTTTGTACGTCTTAAATGTCGGTTTTTGGTACACAGGTGACGGCGGCAAAACATCGCGTAGTATCCGCCCGGGACATGGTGACTGTCACGACATTTGGATAAATCCAAAGAGTCCGAATACGTTCATTTTGGGTGATGACGGAGGTGCGGAAGTGACTTATACGCAAGGTCAGACGTTTACAGAACTCGATATTCCAACGTGTCAGTTCTATCACGTTTCTTTAGACAATGATTTTCCTTATCATTTATACGGCGCACAGCAGGACAATTCCTCAATTCGAGTGCAATCACGTAATACGGATGGTTTTAGCATCAATCGACAGAATTGGGAAGTCGCAACGGGCGGTGAATCTGGCTATGTGGTTGCAGACCCAACCAATTCGGACATCGTTTACGGCGGCAATTATATGGGAGAATTGGAAAAATTGAATTTTAAAAACGGTCAAAACCAAAGCATTTCTGCGAATCCAGTCATTTATCTCGGTGCCGGTGCGAATGAGATGAAGTATCGTTTTCAATGGACTTTCCCCGTTGTGTTCAGTCCGCATGACCCAAAGGTTTTGTATTGTACATCTCAATTTGTACATAAAACGACAAACGGTGGTCAATCTTGGGAATTGATCAGTCCTGATTTGACGCGGAATGACCCTAAAACAACAGGTTCTTCTGGCGGTCTCATTACGGCAGACAATACTGGAGCAGAAACCTTTGCCACAATATTTACTTTTGCCGAATCACCTGTTCAGAAAGGTTTGATGTGGGCGGGTACGGACGATGGTTATTTGCATATTTCAAAAGATGCTGGTAAAAACTGGGCAAAATTAAGCGTCGTTGGTCTGCCCGATTGGGCATTGATGAGTATCATTGAACCATCGAAGTATGAAGCAGGAACGGCTTATTTGGCAGCTAACAGATATAAATTGGACGATGCGAAGCCATATTTGTTCAAAACAAAAGATTTTGGTAAGACTTGGACTAAAATTACTGAGGGGTTGCCCGACAACGCTTACTGTCGTGTGATTCGTGAAGACCCTAACTACAAAGGTTTGTTGTTTGCTGGTACAGAAATCGGTTTATATGTCTCATTCAATGATGGCGCGAGTTGGCAACAACTGCAAGGCAATTTACCATTATCACCGATTCACGATTTACAAATTCATAAGACTGAACGTGACCTTTGCGTCGCAACACATGGTCGTGCTTTTTGGATTATGGACAATTTAGAGCCTGTTTATGCTTTGATGAAAGACCCCTCAGTATTGAGTAAAAAAGCGACATTGTTGAAGCCCGAAGATGCTTGGCGTGTGGGTGGTGGCAGCATTTCAAGTCCTGATTTGCAAGCAGGTGAGAACGCGCCTAATGCTGTTTTAGTCAATTATTATTTCAAAGAAAAGCCGAAAGAAGAAGTGCAGTTGCGTTTTATTTCTGCCGATGGCGATTCGATAATTACGTATTCGAGTACGAAGGACAAAAAAGGTAAGGCATTAGAAATAAAAAAGGATTTTTATCAAAAGAAGAA
>JANMJN010000920.1:0-3624 GCA_031371355.1 Saprospiraceae bacterium | reverse complement strand
TTTGTCCTGGTGGAACGGCTATACTGAGGGGTACGGCAAACGGCGGCACAGGCACATTAAGTGCTGAATGGTTGACAACTAAAAGCCCGACGATACTTTCTACAAGCCTTAATTATTCGACAATTGTTTCAAAATCAACAGATTACGTATTGCGTATAACCGATGCCTCAGGTTGTTCCAAAACGGATACTGTTACCGTAAATGCTTACGCGTTGCCCATCATACATTTGGCTATTTCGCGCAATGATACGGTCTGCAACGACGCCGTGCCAATACTTCGTGCCAGTGGTGCACAGTCATATGTTTGGTCCAGTTTTCCACCGATTGGCGCGGCAGCTTTAGATGCGCGGGGTGATTCAGCTCGTCTATTCTCCTTGTTTTTACCTGCACCTTACTATATTTTTACGGCTAATGGGACAGATGGAAATGGTTGTAAAAACACAGGACAAGCGATTATTACCATTATTCCATTGCCTGTCGTAACCATTATGCCCGTTTTAGATTCGCTATGTGATGATGGTGCACCCCGAGCATTGACAGTTACACCTGCAACGGGTGGTACTTTTATTGTTTATACGATTACCGCTACGGCGGCAATTCCGTGCTTAAACTGTGTTCAAAATGGCATTTTTTACCCGGATAGGGCAGGAGCAGGGTCGCACCTTGTGAGTTATCAAGTGACCAATGCACAAGGCTGTAGTAATGCGCCGAGTATTCAAATTCAAGTCAAAAGCTGCCGATGTTTGACAGCTACAACCGTACCCCTCAGTAAAAGTATCTGCTCTGGAGATAGTATTCGAGTTAAAAATATTTTTTATAAAACAACAGGTATTTACCGCGATACATTCCGCAAAGCTGACGGCTGCGATTCTATTGTTGTCTTGAGTTTAACAATCAATAAACTCGATACGACGCGTATTTTTGGCAAAACGTGCAACCCGTCACAAGTCGGCACGACTTCACAAATACTTAGAAATCAATATGGTTGCGATTCTTTGGTGATAACAATAAAGACTTTTGGACGGCACGACACCACTCGCTACACCTATGTTATTTGCTCCGGCGACAGTGTTTTTTTGAACAATATTTGGATAAAAACTGAAGGTGAAACGCGGTTCAATCTTCAAAACAGTGAGGGTTGCGATTCAATTGTTATAGCCAATATAGCCTTTATGAGAAAAGATACGACTTACCAAACAGCGACGAGTTGCGACATAACCCGTGTCGGTTTGGATACCATTCGTCGGACAAATCGGAGTGGTTGCGATTCTCTTATTATTACGCGTACAACCTTTTCACTCAGTGACTCGACAAGGTTCAGATTGACGACTTGCAACCCCGCTTTGGTCGGTGATAATATTCAGATTTTGCGCAACCGCTTGGGTTGCGACTCGGTTGTTATAAAGAAGTATGTATTACAAAATGCAGATACAACCTATTCGTTTTCAAAGACTTGTAACCCAATTGATACAGGTGTGAAACAGCTGAATTTGCGAAATAGAGACGGATGTGATTCCATTATTTTTGTTAAAACGTCATTAAGTCGGCTTGACTCGGCCCGTTTCTTTAAGTTTATTTGTGCAGGCGACAGTTTGGCATTCAATGGTCGTTGGATAAAAACCAAAGGCACTTATTTTCAAACACGAACCAATACTGAGGGGTGCGACTCCGTCCTCGCGTTGACCTTAGATTTTTGGAAAAAGGATACAACTTTCATTCAAAAAACAAGTTGCAACCCGCTTTTAGTCGGTGATTCGGTCAAAATACTGAGGGGGTATCGAGGTTGCGATTCCGTTATTATAACGCAAACCCGTTTAGTACCGAGCAACATGAAAGACTCGTTAACTGTTTCAAAACCAATCAGTTGTAACGGAATTGCTGATGGTGCCTTGGCAATAAAAATTAATTCTGGTGGGCTGTTTCCTTTCAATTTCAATTGGAGTAATGGTATTGAAGGCAATAGTTTAACCAATCTGAAAGCGGGTACATACATCGTTACAGTGACCGATGCAGAAGGTTGCCGCCTTGTTGATTCCATTGCTATCAAAAATCCGCCCCCCCTCAGTATCAACGTTGTTGGTGTTTCTCCACCTTGTTTTGGGGATAACACAGGTAGTATTCGTATAATGTCTGTTGCGGGTGGCACGGCTCCTTATCGCTTTACGTCAAATGTTGTTGCACAAAATATAACGGCTTTACCGACTGTTTTGAGCAATATTCGCTTAGGGAATTATGCTTTTAAAATTATTGATGGTTCGGGTTGTACGTTCGATTCGACATTAACAGTACCGCCCGCACCTGAACGTAAAATAGATGTTGGTGCGGACATTACGATTCAATTAGGCGATTCAACCCAAATTGGTGCGTTGCTCAATTTCAGTAATGCTCGCTATAAATGGACGGCTGGAGACGGTCATATACGTTGCGATACCTGTATGTCAACAATCGTAAGTCCTTGGGAAACAACGGTTTATAAATTAACAGTTAAAAATGAGTTTGGCTGTGAATTGAGTGATGCCTTGACTGTTTTTGTTGATAAAAATCGTCCTGTTTTCATTCCGACCAGTTTTTCGCCCAATGACGATGGTGTGAACGACCGTTTTACTGTTTTTTCAGACAATAAAGTAAGAAAAATACAAACCATGAAAATTTTCAATCGTTGGGGCAGCCCTGTTTTTGAGCAAAATGATTTTTTACCAAATGACGAAAATCAAGGTTGGGATGGCACCATGCGCGGCGTTGTTGTGCCGCCCGATGTGTATATTTATTATGTTAAAATTGAATTTATGGACGGAAAAGTCTATCAATATCAAGGCGATGTGACGATAATAAAGTGATAAAATAAAATCAAGTCAAAAAAAGGGGGCTAATATCCTAAGATGTTTTTTCTTTGCAAAAGGAAGGAAACATCTTAGGGCATTAGCCCTCTTTTTGATAACAAAATCAAATAAAACTATGATTCTTAATTGGGAAGGCGTTTATCCTGCGGTCACAACCAAATTCACAGCAGATGATAAACTCGATTTTGATGCCATCGGCAAAAATTTTCAAGCACAAATGGATGCCGGAGTGCATGGACTCATTCTCGGCGGTTCACTTGGCGAGGCGAGTACCTTAGACGACGATGAAAAATTTTTATTATTGGCTTTTACACTCGATTTGGTCAAGTGTAAAATCCCTGTCGTACTCAATATTACTGAGGGGTCAACGCAGCGAGCGATTTCTTACGTCAAAAAGGCAGAACAAATGGGTGCAGACGGTTTCATGGCTTTGCCGCCGATGCGCTACAAAAGTGACGACCGCGAAACGATTCACTTTTTCAAAGCGATTGCTGATGGAACAGACAAGCCAATTATGATTTACAACAACCCTGTGGATTATAAAATCGAGGTGACGATTCCGATGTTCGAGCAATTGCTCAAAGAACACACAAATATTGAAGCCGTTAAAGACTCGACTCGAGATATTACCAATGTCACGCGTTTGCGCAATGCTTTTGGCAATCGCCTAAAAATCATGGGCGGCGTGGATACATTGTCTATGGAAGCCCTTTTGATGGGTGCCGATGGCTTGGTAGCGGGTTTGGTGTGTGCTTTTCCAAGGGAAACGGTGGTTATTTATCAT
>JANMJN010000916.1:0-4770 GCA_031371355.1 Saprospiraceae bacterium | reverse complement strand
TTTTTCAAAGAAATGTCAATTCTTATCCGTTTTTTTGCCCACAAAATCTAACTCAACTCGTTCATTCCTATTTTTAAAAAATTAACGAACAATGCGTTTCACTACATCAAGTTTGCTACTAATCACTTCTCTTTTTCTTTTTTCACATTGTAAATCCGAATCAGCTAAAACGACAGCCAAAACGACCGAAATCCAACTGTCTGGCATCAATAAAGTTCAACTTTTGGACAGTGTAACGGCTGCCAATGCCATCATACGCGATGATTTAGAGCATTTTTTTGATAAAATAACGGCAGTTGACGCGGCAATTCAAATGAAAAAGGCTTTTCCAACGACCGTTTCAAAAGATGAAGTCGTTTCAGAATATAAAGGATTTTTGCAACGCGATGTGTCCAATTTCACGAAAGAAGAATCTGAGTTTATCGTCAAAACAATGAATCAAGCGTTTCAATTATGCCAAAATGTATCTGATAAATTTTTTCCAAACGAGATTTTACTCATCAAATCGCATGGAAAAGCTTACGGGGATGATACCTATTATACACGCGAAAATTGTATCATCATTCCCAAACAAGCCTTAGCGAAACGGAATTCGGAAGAATTTTTAAAAGTCATCCTGCATGAAATCAGTCATATTGTCACTCGCACCCGCCCAACAATAAAAGCGCAATTATACGCCTTAATTGGTTTTAAAAAATTGGCTAATTCATTGATTATCAACGACTCATTGAGCCAACGCCTATTGACGAATCCAGACGGCGTTGAACAAAGTTGGGCAACAATATTGACTGCAACTGGCAATAAAAGCGTTTTCGCTATCCCTTTATTGTATGCTAAAAACAATACATGGTCAGAAAAACAGCCTGAATTTATTGATAATATGGGTTGGAATTATTTTGAAATCGAACCTTCTGCCGATGCCAAATCGCTTGTCGTAATGACACGCGGCGACAAACAACAAAGCACCCTCGACACAAAGGGCATCAATGAGATGTTTCAACAAAATTACAACACACAATACATCATTCATCCCGATGAAATTATCGCCGATAATTTTGCGATTTTGATGCTTTCTGATAAAAATTCTGCTATTTTAGTCTCTTATACTGAGGGGGGGCGTACATTGATTCAGAAAATGCGCGAGGTGTTGGCGGAGTGATTTTTTATCGTTAGATTCGCACATAAATTATATTTAGCATTCATCATCACATCATTCCTAACTTTACGAAAATCGAGATGAGAAAACGTATTCTAAACATATCCGGCATCATACTCCTTTTCATTTTTCTTACTTTGCTGTCGCAAATTGGGGGCATTATTTATCTCATCTGTTTACCAATTTTCAGTTTTTTCAAACGACGGGTTGGTCGTCCGATTGTGCATATCATATTGAATGTCAGTACTTTTTGTATTTTATATGCTTTTACGACATTCATTGTTGTGCCGCCTTTAGCTGAAAATTATGGTCGTGTGCCTATGCCTTATGATGAGATGAATCCGCACTTGCGACAGTTGAATCGGTGGACGGTGATACTCAATCGGCACTATGTTGTACCTCAATTGAGGGCTGTTACTGAGGGGATCGCTCAAAAATTAGCGGCAGCAGATACAAGCCTTGTCGTAACGTATTTGGATTGCAATTTCCCGTTTTGGCTCGGTTTTCCACTCGAACCGCATTTGAGCCACGACGATGGACGCAAAATTGACTTATCGTTTTTTTATATTGATGCAGAAACCCAAAAACCAACCGCAGAACGCCCATCATGGCTTGGCTACGGCGTCTGCGAAGAGCCCCGTGCCGGAGAAGAAAACCGAGCAGAGTTTTGTGCGGAACGCGGTGGTTGGCAATACAGCTTTATGCGCAATAATCTAATTTCTCAATCACGCAAGCGCCAATATCCTTTCGATGCACAACATACCGCTGCTTTAATGCGGTTTTTCATAGCCGATCCACACGTTAATGGTGTAATGATTGAACCTCATTTAGAGAAACGATTGGGTTTTTCGAATCAACCAAAAGTAAAAACACCCCCTTGCAACTCGGTAAGGCATGATGACCATATTCATGTTTCTATTTATTGAATATTTACATCAGAAATACTGAGGGGTGCTTAAAAAAAGTCCCTAACGTGGACTGGAGGCAGTGGGATTTTTGATTTTTCAAAGGCGATTGGCACTTCAAAACAGTTTTTATACTGCGGGTGTATTTCAACCATTTCAAGAATCCTAAAAACATCCTCCAAAAAACCAAAAATGCTCCAAAACAACCCTATCTTTCCACATTAAATCCATTTCTATCATTCAAAAGTCAAATTCTAACAATGAGAAACTGTACTATTTTTCTCCTGTTTCAGCTACCCTATAACGTTAAAAAGAGAAAAAACAAGCAAAATGGCTAAAAACAAAGTAATAAAAGTTGAAAACTTAGATATTGTTCTTTACTCACAAAATAGTGAAGACTATATTTCTTTGACCGATATGGCACGGTATAGAGATACTGAAAGAACAAACTATATCATTCAAAACTGGCTACGCACCAGGAATGCCATTGACTTTTGTGGTTTGTGGGAGCAAATAAATAATCCGAATTTTAAACGCATCGAATTCGATGCGTTTAGAAATGAATCGGGTTCAAATAGCTTTGCCCTTACACCTCAAAAATGGATTGAGACCACCAACGCAATAGGTATGATTTCTAAATCGGGCAGATATGGGGGTACTTTTGCTCATCGTGATATTGCTTTTGAGTTTGCTTCATGGATTAGCCCTGAATTTAAATTATACTTGATTACAGAGTTTCAAAGGCTCAAAAAAGATGAAAGTAACAACCTAAAATTAGAATGGAACCTACAACGCACCTTAGCAAAAGTGAATTACAGAATCCATACTGATGCCATAAAGGAAAATCTGATTCCACAAATGCTTTCCAAAGAAAAAATACACTTCGTCTATGCCGATGAAGCCGATATGTTGAATATGGCATTGTTTGGACTCACTGCCAAACAGTGGAGAGATGCTAACCCAAAAGCACAGGCAATATTCGTGATGAAGCAACTATCGAACAGTTGGTTGTGTTGTCTAATATGGAAAGTATCAATGCTGTTTTAATTCATCAAGGTTTACCCCAACCTCAACGCTTGCAGCAATTGAATACAATCGCTATAACTCAAATGAAGTCTTTAATAGCTAATGTGCAAATCAAGAAACTGAAATAATTGCTTTTCAATCCATTTCTATCATTCAAAAACCAAGCTTTAATAATGAGAAACTATGCGATTCTCCTCCTCTCTCTTCTACCCTATTTCGTTTTTTCACAACAAGCCAAAGGCGATTATCCCTATCATGGGGTTAATTTTACGCAAGTGACCTTGCAAGACAATTTCTGGTTGCCACGTATGGAAATCAATCGAAAAGCGAGTATTCCGCACAATTTTTCTAAGTGTGTGGAAACGGGACGGGTTAAAAACTTTACGCAAGCGGCAGCACATGAAGGTAAATTGTGTACGATTTATCCGTTTGACGACACCGATATTTACAAAACGTTGGAAGGGGCGGCTTACTCACTCCATATTTATCCTGATGCGGTTTTGGACAAATATTGCGATTCATTGATTGCGATTGTTGCCAAAGCACAAGAGCCTGACGGTTATCTTTACACGGCACGGTCAATTGATTCCTTAGCCGGTCACAGTTGGATGGGTAAAGCACGGTGGCTGAAAGAAGAGGAATTGAGCCATGAATTGTACAATTCGGGGCATTTGTTTGAAGCGGCTGCGGCGCATTTTTTAGCGACTAAAAAAAGAAACTTATTGGATATTGCCTTGAAAAATGCTGATTTATTGAATAGAACCTTCGGAAAAGGTAAAATGATGGTTGCGCCGGGACATGAAGTGGTCGAGATGGGTTTGGTCAAACTGTATCGTGTAACGGGTCAAATCAAGTACCTTACTTTAGCCAAATTCTTTATTGATGCCCGCGGACGTACAAAAATCTATTCCAAAACCAGTAAAGATTTATGGGAAAATGGCTCCTATTGGCAAAACCATAAACCTGTTACGGAACAAACGGAAGCGGTTGGTCATGCAGTAAGGGCGGCGTATCTTTATACAGGCATGGCAGATGTAGCGGCATTGACCGATGAACAAGGATATATTGATGCCATCAATAAAATCTGGCTCAATGCCATTACAAAAAAAACATACATCACAGGCGGCATCGGTGCGGCTGGCAATGGCGAGGCTTTTGGCGACAATTATGAATTGCCAAATGAGGACGCATATTGCGAAACGTGCGCAGCAATTGGCAATGCCTATTGGAATTACCGCATGTTTTTGTTGAATGGCGATGGCAAATATTTTGATGTGGTGGAACGCATTATTTACAATGGGTTTTTGGCGGGTGTTAGTCTCGACGGTAAAGGTTTTTTTTATACCAATCCGATGGAAACGAATACGCGGAATGGCAAACCAACGGGTGAATCTGCCCGTTCTGCATGGTTTGGGTGCTCTTGTTGCCCGACGAATATTGTCCGATTTATACCATCTTTGCCTGGATATATGTATGCAAACAAGGAAAATGATGTGTATATCAACCTTTTTTCAAGCAGTACAGTGAATATCGTTTTGGATAACGGCAACAAAATAAATTTGAGTCAGAAAAGTGATTACCCATGGGAAGGTTTGGTCAAAATCACGGTCAACCAATTTGATAAAAACAATTTTAACCTCCGTATTCGTATTCCAGGTTATGCTCGAAATGAGGCTTTTCCAA
>JANMJN010000904.1:0-3710 GCA_031371355.1 Saprospiraceae bacterium | reverse complement strand
AAATCCTTGCAAAATCAACGGAACAAGCCCTTTCTTTGACAGTCAATGAAGAAAAAACAGCTAAGCAAACGATAGAAGTGAACACACCGCGTTTGTGGTCGCTTGAAGATCCTTATCTGTACAGAGTTATGGTAGAATTGAAACAAGCTGGAAAGGTAATAGACACTAAAACACTTCGTTTTGGTATCAGAACCGTCGAAATCAAGGCAAATGGGGTGTTTTTGAATGGTAAACATGTAAAGATACAGGGCGTCAATAACCATCAAGACCATGCAGGCGTCGGCAGTGCTTTACCCGATTATCTACAATATTATCGTGTGGGTTTATTGAAAAATATGGGCGTTAATGCTTATCGCACAAGCCACAATGCACCCACACCTGAATTGTTAGATGCTTGCGATAGCTTAGGTATGTTGGTTATGGACGAACAACGCCTTTTAAATAGCGGTGCAGAATACATGAATCAGTTTGAACGATTGATAAAACGCGACAGAAGCCACCCCTCAGTATTTATGTGGTAAATTGGCAACTAATAAGGTATGATTCACACCAAAACGCAGGTTAAATGGATTGCCAAAACGTTGATTGCCAAACAAAAACAACTCGACCCAACTCGTACCTGTACTTATGCGGCGGATTTGGCTAATGTTTATAATGGTGTCAACGAAGTCATTCCTGTTCGCAGCTTTAATTATCGTGAATATGCCGTTGCAGATTACCATAAAGACCACCCCAATCAGCCTCTTTTAGGCACCGAAATGGGCAGTACATTGACAACTCGGGGTGTTTATGAAAAAGATACGATACGGGGTTATGTGCCTGACCAAGATATTACTTTTCCTTGGTGGGCAAGCACTGCTGAAAAGTGGTGGCTATTGGCTGCGCCAAATGATTTCTGGCTTGGCGGTTTTGTCTGGACAGGTTTCGATTATCGAGGCGAACCAACGCCTTATACTTGGCCCAATATCAACTCTCATTTTGGGATAATGGATATGTGTGGTTTTCCAAAAAACATATATTACTACTACCAAAGTTGGTGGACGGACAAAGATGTGTTGCACATTTCACCACATTGGAATTGGCGTGAGAAACGCGGGCAACCGATTGAAGTTTGGGTGAATACAAATGCCGACGATTGTGAATTGTTTTTAAATGGTAAAAGTCTCGGCAAAAAAGACATGCCTCGCAATGGTCATCTGACATGGATGGTCAAGTACGAACCGGGCAAATTAGAAGCGATTGCCTACAAAAAAGGTAAAAAACTAACGGCAAAGGTCGAAACAACCAATCAACCCGCCGAAGTCGTGGTTACGCCTTATAAGACAACGACTTTAGCCGATGGCAAAGACGTGGCGGTTATCAATATCAGCGTCGTGGACAGAGAAGGACGTGAAGTGCCTGATGCCGACAATTTGATAAAATTTTCAATCAGTGGCGATGGTAAAATCATTGGTGTTGGCAATGGCGACCCAAGCAGTCACGAACCTGATAAATGTAAGGAAGGGGCTTGGCAAGGGGCTTTGTTCAATGGCAAATGTCAAGTCATTGTGCAGTCAGGTACAAAAGGTGGTATGATAAAGTTTGAAGCCAAAGCAACGGGTTTGTGGACGGGTTCAACGGATATTGTCACTGTTTTGCCTGAAAAAGCGGCTGAAATCAGTATTGATAAAACCTATCAACGCACAGGTGAAGCGGCAAAACCACGACTTGTTGATAAAATGTTGGGTGCAGATATTTCTTTTCTCCCACAATTGGAAGATAGAGGTTTGAAGTTTTCAGATAAAGGCGTGGAAGGCGATGCGATACAGATTTTGAAAAACCACGGCTTCAATTATGTCCGTTTGCGCATATTTAATGAACCTGCAAACGACAGCGGTTATTCGCCCAAACGTGGTTTTTGCGATTTGGAACACACCAAAGCGATGGCAAAACGGGTGAAAGCGGCGGGCATGAAGTTATTACTCGATTTTCATTACAGCGATTATTGGGCAGACCCAGGCAAGCAGTTCAAACCCGCCGCATGGAAAGGTTTGTCTTTTATTGAGTTAAAAAAAGCCTTGTACGATTATACCCAAAAAGTGATGCAAGAACTCAAAGACCAAGGCACAGCGCCCGATATGGTGCAAATTGGCAATGAAATCAATCACGGTATCGTTTGGCCCGAAGGCAATGTCAACAATCCCGATGGTTTGGCGCAATTGCTGAATGCTGGAACGGCTGCCGTTAAATCGGTTGACCCCTCAGTAATTATGATGCTTCATGTTGCTTTGGGCGGGCAAAACCATGAATCGGTCAATTTTATAGACAATATGCTGGCACGCGGTGTACAATTTGATGTGATTGGCGAATCCTATTATCCAAAATGGCATGGCACTTTAGATGATTTACGTGACAATTTAACAGACTTGGTACGTCGTTACAACAAAGATGTCATCGTCGTTGAATATTCTCAATTGAAAAATGAAGTAAATAAAATCGCTTTTGAATTGCCTGATGGCAAAGGCAAAGGCACTTGTATTTGGGAACCCCTCAGTACTTGGGAGTCTGTTTTTGATAAAGATGGTAAATCAAATAGTTTCCTTGCGGTTTATGATGAATTGAGCAAAAGGTTTATTTTGAATAAATAAGTAACGATTAACCACAAAAAGTCTTGCAATACAGCGAGTTTTGTAAGACTTTTTGTGGTTTTATACTGAGGGGTGCAAAATTTCTGTGGATTTATTGAACCCTTTCACAATAAGCCATATGCCTAAAAATATTTCATTCAATCCCATCGGTAACATAATAAATATTCCCCCTACGGAATGCCCAAAAATATTGGACATAACCTCGATCAACAATAAGATAACGCCTATTATTCCCCAAATTGAAATAAATCGGGGAAGGAGATGTGATGTAAATAACAGATAATAAAACAGAGTAGCACTCAAGCAAAAACCCAAAAGCATCAAAATTTTAGTGTAACCTCTTGCATCTAAAAGATATGTACCTAAAGTCTGCAAATATGAATTTGTCGGCATACCTGTTTCTACATATTCCTTACTTATGGACAATATTGTCAGAAGAAAAACGCCGCTAATAACAGAACAAATCCACTCATTAAGTCTAAGTCCAACATACCAAAGGGCAATGCTTTCGCTATATTTCTTTAAAATCGGAAACAATAGTACAGAAATGCCAAAAACAGCAAGACCACAGACCAAATCAAGAAGCATGGCAAATATCACTGTTGTTGATTTGGCAGAAACATTTGCAAGGAAATTTTCTCCATGTAATATTGGAACAAGCATAGCACTGTGACTTACAGAAGCAGCAGTCATTTGTACAAGAAACAGCACGCCAACAAATCTGGCAGTCTTTTTATGTGAATTTTCTTCTTTAGTCATAAGTTTTATATTTTATGATTTTTAAAGATTTATATCAAAAGGTTATGATATCCAAGCTTCTTGGTTGCTGTTTTAATTACGCTGATTATCGTTTATGATAACCGCGAACACAAAACTAAACAAAAAGCATACACAGCGTTACACGGGAGATAAAAAATATACACTGTAAGTGATATTGAGTTGTGGGAGATGCTGTTTTTTCAAAAGAAAGTTGGTAAAAATAGAGTTTGGTTCATATGTAAGGGCAACACTTACGTTGCCCCTTCATATAAACCGTTATTATTGTTTCACAATCCTAAAGTTCTCAACCCCAATTTTCAAGAA
>JANMJN010000888.1:0-4934 GCA_031371355.1 Saprospiraceae bacterium | reverse complement strand
GAGGTACGGACATAAAGCTCTGCAAAGGTGTAAAAGTAGCGGGTGGTTAAGCGATTAAAGGTTCTGAACTCCATGACTCACGACGGGTAGACCGTCAGTTGCGGGGTCGTGCAGGTCGTCAAGGCGACCCTGGTTCATCGCAGTTTTACGTGTCTTTGGAAGACGAATTGATGCGTTTGTTCCAATCGGAGCGAATTGCAGGTTTGATGGACAGAATGGGGCATAAAGAGGGCGAAGTGATTCAACACTCGATGGTTTCGAAGTCTATCGAACGGGCGCAAACGAAGGTCGAAGAAAACAACTTCGGTATTCGTAAACGCTTGTTGGAGTATGATGACGTTATGAATATTCAGCGTGATGCCATTTATAAAAAACGTTACAATGCCCTCAACGGCGAGCGTTTGGATGTGGATTTGAATACGATGTTTACTTCACTTACTGAGGGGATCATCGAGGAAACAAAAGTGTTGGATTATGCGATTTTCAAGCGGACAAGTTGGGCAATCCTTGGTTTTGACCCTGAAATCACGGAAGAACAATTCAAAAAAGGCACTGTTCCAGAATTAATTGACGCTTTCCATAAGGAATTCTTGGCTCATTACCGACATAAAGGAGAAAAGACGATTGAGGTTTTATTACCTATTTGTCAACAAATTTTCGCCAATGAAGGACATCGTTACAAGCGGATTGCCGTACCGTTCTCCGATGGTCGCGCCCGTGCCTTTGGCATTGCGGCAGATTTAGAAACGGCAGTGAAATCGAAAGGGAAATCCATCTGGCGCGACATCGAAAAAGCCATCTCATTAGCCATTATTGACAATGAATGGAAGGAACATTTGCGGAATATGGACGAGTTAAAAGACTCCGTTCAAGGTGCGAGTTTCGAGCAAAAAGACCCGTTGGTGATTTATAAAGTCGAAGCGTATAATCTTTTTGAAGACTTCATCGGCAAAGTAAACCGTGAAGTCACCGCTTATCTTTCAAAAGGTATGTTGGACATTCAACAAGACGAACCAACCGTCAAACAAGCACCCGCACCATCACGAAGTAATATGCGTCATCAAATGACCAATAAGGACATGGAACGCATTGATGCAGAACGACGTGCTGTCCGCGAAGCCGCCGCAGGTGCCGGTCGTGAACAACAACGCCCTGTGACGGTTGTGAATACAGAGCCGCGAGTGGGGCGCAATGACCCTTGTCCTTGTGGTTCAGGTAAGAAGTTTAAAAACTGTCATGGTTAATAATGATGAATGATAAAAGATGAATTTGTTAGGTGATTCATTTTTAATAATTTAGCATGACATACTGAGGGGGTACCCTCAAATATGAAAAGCCGATGCTTCACACAGAAACATCGGCTTTTCTATTTTAACACTGTCCGCCATTTATTATTTAAAAAAAAAAATCTACTTTTTGAAATCCAAAATAAAATCTTGTTACGTATGTGTGTAAATTTTAAAATCAGCTTGAAACGCAGGCTACAAATGTACTTTAAATTGTAATAGGTGACGGAACTGGTTCTTTTTATTCACATATTTTTAATCTTTTTTTTTAACATTTTAAATTATTTCTAACCAATGAAAAATTTTAAAGCAATTTTATTCATAGTTGTTGCAACTATCTTTTCAGTAAGTGCTATTTCGGCTCAATCATCAAAGGTTATCAAAACTGGAAACGGTTATACCTTAAACAACGTCTCACTTTCTGCGACAGATGTGGCTGCCATTCAAAAGCTTTTACCGACTCAAAGTTATTTATTTGCAAGTAGTGGAACAGGTAAAAATTATGGTACATTGTCAATGGATAAAGCTATTCAGATGACTAAAACATCCATAAGTGAAGCAAATCTCGCTGGAGCTGCCAAATTTTCAACTTGCTACAAATTATCCACAGCAGGTAAATGTTTAGAATATAATACGCATATAACTAAGGTAAATTTAGCACCAGATGTTGCCAGCAAATTGGACGCAATATTACTGAAGTACAACAAATAAGGGTGAATTAACTTTTATATCCAAACATGAATCCCCCTGGATTTCATCAAACGCTACGTAATAAAATTCGGGGGGATTTTATGTTCAACCCAATGAATCATGAAAAAAATAATTCTGATAAGTCTTTTATTCCTCCATATAGCGACCATCTTAGTCAACCACTTGGAAAGCATAAAAACCCTTAAAGGGGAAATAAATTTTACTAAATGGGGGAAAAATACAACGGATTTTGTGGATAGCCTACATACAGAAAAAACAGTATTAAACGATTTTTTTAAAACAATGCTACCCATTACTTCCGTTTTAGGCACTGATAATTGTTATGGATTATTTGCGCCACAAATACCTTTTAGTGTCAATATGAAAGTAAAAGCCTTTAATACTGAGGGGATCGAATTGGACTATCCCCCACTATTAGGTGTATCGTCACAAGAAAAACTATACAATGCCATAGACCATTTTAGAGATTCTTCAATGATCAATGACTTTATTATGCGCTCAATCGCTACGAGACATTTTGAACTCATTCCAACAAGTGCGAAATTGGATATTGCTTTAAAATTAGAGAAAATTCCTACTCTAAGTGAAAGTAAAAATTGGCAACACAATACCTTTGAATTACTCGACTTTACTTCTTATTCATTTCAACTAAAAAACTGATGAAACATGAAAAAAATAGGAAACAGGTTAGAAGCCTATTTCTTTTTCACACCTAAAACGCTTTATGATCTGGCATTTTTTAGAATAGCTGTGGGTTTAATTACCATTGCTTATTTTATACAGATGAAGAAAGATGTTTTAGATAACTGTGGCGAATTTGGCATCATCAGGCGAGAAATTCAAGAATTGTATATCGTTCAACCTTAAATTCCTCTTTTAACGAGGTTGTGCGATATATTCAAAACCTTACCCAACTATAATGAAGAAATAGTGCTTAATTCATTGATAGGATTAGCTATTACGGCTGCCTGTCTCATGGTATTGGGATTATTTACGCGATTAAGTGCCTTCGTCACATGGTTTTTATTTTTATGTTTTTACAAATCTACTTTTTTGTCCTCTTACGGTTTTGAATCTTTTTTATGCATGTCTTTATTTTGTTGTATTGTGATGCCCGTTGGCGATTATGGTTCATTAGAAAATGTATTTAGAAAAAGCCAAAAGAAAAGTATCTATCACGGATTTTCATTGCGGGTACTTCAATTACATCTCTGTTTGGTTTATTTTTTTGGCGGTTTTTTCAAAGCCATGGGTTTAGATTGGTGGACGGGTGAATCTATATGGCGCGCGCTTTCTCGTCAACCTTTCAATATTTATGATTTTACGTGGATGTCCGAATATCATTTTGTACCGATAACAATGGGTATTAGCGTTGTAATCCTTGAAATGCTTTACCCCTTATTTACTAATTTTGCTAAAAGCAGGCCTTATTGGATAGGCATGATTCTGTTAATGCACTTAGGCATAGGCATATTCATGGGGCTTTACCTGTTTGCAGGCATCATGATTGTTTTAAATATTACGGCTTTTGAATGGACTTATATTGAAAAATACATTGCCCATAAGAAATTTAGTCAATTATTCAACTTATCCGCTCGCCACTCGTCTTCTTTTTCCCCCTAAACATACAAACAACGAACGTCGGTGCTGACTGCGGTTTTTTAACCGAAGGCTACTATTCTGCGGTGTCTCTGTCTCCTGTGGCAGGTTTTATACAGTTGCCAAACTGCTCTGCTTTCTTCAATGCTAAGTCTATTTTCTTTAATCCTTATATCTGCACCTATGGCTATTTATGTGTCGTGATTGAAAAGTGAAAAGAAAAACGAAAAGTCTCGCCGCCAAGCAGTGAGACTTTTTATTTTTGCGAACTTTACACTGATTTTTTTTAAATCAAATCAAGGACATGAGGCGAGAGCCTTTTTTACTAGCAATGAATAGATGAGATTGAAATTAGGCATAACGTTTTGGACTATTTTATCTTTCTTAGCGTTCTTTATTGCGTTAAGACCTACTTTTTCTGATAAAATTCAAAGACCCATCCTATGAAACGTCGAGATTTCATTACTCATTCTTTATTGACTGCTGCTGCTACAACAGGTTTGGCAACCACTGCTGTTTCTGCGAATACCCTCCTTCCAAAGGAATCCTTGGGATCAGTAAAAACAGGTTCAGGTGAACCGCCTGCTCAAACACTTCGAAAGCACGCCTTACGCATCGCTCACCTCACGGATATTCACGTAAAGCCTGACAAAATAGCAGAAGAAGGGATGGCGCGCGCCTTTCATAATGCCAATGCCCTCAATCCGAAGCCGGATTTCATCATCAACGGAGGTGATAGTATTATGGATGCCCTTGAAAAAACGAAAGAGGAGACAGCGGCACAATGGAAAGTGTATAAAACGATTTTGAAGGCGGACAATTCATTGCCCGTTGTGCATACCATTGGCAATCACGATATTTGGGGTTGGTTCAGTAAGGTCAATGGTTTACAAGCTGATAAATTGTACGGCAAACAATGGGCTGTGGAAGAATTGGGTTTGCCCAAACGTTATTATAGTTTTGAACGTGCGGGGTGGAAATTCATCATATTGGATTCTGTTCAACTCAATCAAGCAGGGGGGTATGTTGCCTATTTGGATATGGAGCAATATGCGTGGCTCGAAAATGAACTCAAAATGTGCCCGCCTACGACCCATATCAGTATTGTGAGCCATGTTCCGATTTTAGCGATGTGTTCCGCCTTGTTTTATGGACATATCGAACCCAATGGCGACCTTTTGACCAAGCGTAATCAAATGCACACCGATTTTTTTAAGCTAAAAACTCTCTTCAAAAACTACCCTAATATCCGTGTTTGCCTAAGTGGACACGTGCATTTGCAAGATGAAGTCAAATATTTAGGCATTACCTATTATTGTAATGGCGCCGTCAGTGGTG
>JANMJN010000884.1:0-5789 GCA_031371355.1 Saprospiraceae bacterium | reverse complement strand
ATAGGCATTCCACACCGTTTTTCTAAGCTACAAGATATTGAAATAACCGCCTTTTGGACGGCTATATTGGCTTGGGGACAGCGCAAAACAATCATCAACAGTGCTACTCGTTTATTTGATTTGATGGACAATGCGCCTCATGACTTCATCGTCAACCATCTCGAAAAAGATAGAGCGCGACTACTCGATTTCAAACACCGCACTTTCCAACCAACGGATACACTCTACTTTCTTGAATATTTACAACTTTTTTACAAGGAAAACGACTCGTTAGAGTTCGCTTTTTCAAAATTCATGACAAAAGAGACCCCCTCAGTATCCGATGCCCTTATTGGTTTTCACAACGAGTTTTTCAGCTTGCCCGTTGCCCCTACTCGTACAAAAAAGCATATTGCAACACCTACCTCAAAAAGTACATGCAAACGCCTTTGCATGTTTTTGCGCTGGATGGTGCGGTACGACGAACAAAGTGTGGACTTTGGTTTGTGGAAGAACATAAAACCCGCCCAACTTTTGATGCCTTTAGATGTCCATGTTGATCGTCAAGCCCGACGTTTAGGGCTTTTGACAAGACCTAAAACCGATTGGCAAGCCGTATTAGAATTGACCGATGCCTTGCGACAATTCGATCCAAATGACCCTGTAAAGTACGATTTTGCCCTTTTTGGCTTAGGAATTTTAGAAAAAGAACAAAGTTTGTCCCCTTTTTAAAACAAAATAATTATTTTTTGTTAAAACAAATAAAACATTCATACCCCTTATTTTCCTCAAAAACGTAACTTTACGGCTCTTTAAAAACCCAATCATTATGGCAATCCAAATCATCTCCGCAGGTGCTGGCAGTGGCAAAACTTACCGATTAACTCAGGATATGGTCAAATTACTGAGGGGGGGTACGCGTGCTTCAGGCATCATAGCCACAACATTTACTTCAAAAGCTGCCGCCGAATTGCATGAACGTGTGAGCACCAAACTCCTTGAAGAAGGCTTGACAGACCAGGCGAATGACCTTTCAAATGCCCTCATCGGTACAGTTCATGGTTTAGGCGTTAAATTATTGAAACGATTCGCTTTTGAAGCGGGGGTATCGCCACAAGTTGACATCATGGCAGACGAAGATCAACAGATTTTTTTCAACCTATCCTTGTCTCAAATTATGACTTATGATAGGGTCAATCGTATGAATGACCTGTGCGATAAACTCGGCATGACCAAAAAAGGTAGCTATGATTGGCGCAAAAACGTCCGAGAAATCGTAGATGTATCGCGTGCCAATGCCTTTTCGTTAGCGGTTTTGGAAGAAAGTAAAATAAAGTCGTTTCAAAGTTTTATCCCCTTTTTAGTCGTTGATGATACTCAAAATACTGAGGGGGTGGTTGATTATAATTCGCATCTTTTAAACCTTTTACAAGTAGCTATTGACAATCTCGAAGGCAGTCCTGACGAAACAAAAGTAACAAAAGACGGCATCGGTGAACTCAAACTACTTCGTAACGACCTCCGTTCACGCGGTTCTTTACATTGGTATAACTGGGTCAAATTGACCAAAATAAAAATAGGTGCTAAAAGTAAATCGCATGCCGAAGACCTCGTTGAATTTTGTAAAACACACGTACAATTTCCTGAATTCCAACAGGATATACGTGATTTTATTTTTACAATTTTTGACATCGCCGCCGAAGCTATTGCCGAATATGACCGCTTCAAAAAGCAACGTGCCTTGATTGACTATACCGATATGGAGGTTTTGGTTCGTGGGCTTTTGGAAGACCCCTCAGTAATTGCCGTTCTAAAAGACGAATTGGACTTACTGATGGTGGACGAATTTCAAGACACAAGCCCGATTCAACTCGATGTGTTCCTCAAATTATCAAAAATTGCCAAACATTCTATTTGGGTCGGCGACCCAAAACAAAGCATTTATGGTTTCAGAGGAGCAGAACCACGCTTGATGCAGGCGATTTTAGAGCACGTGGGTATCAAAGATGAGGATATTTTGAAAGACTCTTGGCGCAGCCGTCCGGATATCGTTTTTGCCACAAATGCAATCTTTAAAAAAGCGTTTCCAGAATTGCCCATTGAGCAAATTGCCTTAAATCCTAAACGCGAAGACAAGCCTTCACAGAGCGCTGCGCTCATTCACTGGCATTTTCAACTCGATAATGACGGCGACAAACGCAATAAACCCAATGCTGATTGGTTTAACTCGTGCATAGCGGAACAGGTCAAAGTGATGCTTGAACGAGGCATTTATATTATGCCAAAAGGGGAGAAACAAATCCGTTTGGCAAGAGCAGGCGATGTCGCTATTTTTTGCCGTTCTAATAAACAATGCACCGATATGGCTGAAAATTTGCATAGAGCGGGCATAAAAGCGGCTATCGCACGGACAGGTTTGCTCGAAACGGCGGAGGCAAAATTGATTTTAGCGGTGTTGCGTTATCTGCTCAATAAACACGATTCACTCGCCATTGCAGAAATTTTGCTGTTAGCTGAAAGACTTGAATTATCAGAAATCATTGAAGACCGTTTGCATTTTTTGGAGCGTATTGGTGAAGACTCTTATGATTGGAAATGGGCTGTTGAAAATGATTTTATTTATAAAATAAATAACTTTCGACGTGATACTTTGGAGTTGTCCGCCAATGAAATTTTGAACTTCGTGCTTGAAGAACTTGACCTCCGACGCATCATTGCCGCATGGGGCAGCAAAACACAAAGACTTGAAAATATAGATGTTATACGACAATTATCTTTGAAATATGAAAATGCTTGTAACCGACTGCACTCGGCAGCATCGCTCGGCGGCTTCTTACTTTGGCTTGCTGAAAAGGCAGAAAGAGAGGAAGATACACAGAGTTCGGGTGAAAGTGATGATGCTGTCAATGTGTTGACTTACCATAAATCAAAGGGCTTGGAATATCCAATTTGTATCATGGGAAGTCTTGACCAATCGCTTAGGAATGATGTTTTTGGTATCGAAATCGTGTCCGACACAAAAGGAGTTAATTTAGACGATATTTTGAGTGGGCGTTGGCTGCGTTTTTGGGTCAATCCATATGCCGACCAATTCAGAAATACGGAATTAGAAGACCGCATCAATAACTCCGATGCCAAAGCGGAAAAAACTTTATCGGTTCTATCCGAAGAAGCCCGTTTGCTGTATGTTGGTATCACACGGGCGCGCGATTATCTTGTTTTTCCAACTTATCAAGGCGGCGTAACCAAATGGCTCAACAGGGCTTGGCATCAAGGCAAAGAGGAATTTCCGACTATAGAAACGGGAAATGACACGCCTTTTGAGTGGAACGGACGCTATTTGAGCAAGGATTTTGAAGAATTGTGGTTTGCAAAAGATTTTGGCTATGCCGAAATACCTATCGAACATACTGAATACATGGAGTTGCGCCTTGGAAAACGGCAATTTCCAGCGTATAAAATTGATTTAGAAAAAGAGTTTTTTAGTGTCGGAAACCCTTTAAAGGTCGGTGATACTGAGGGGTATGCTTCGGCTTTGGCACTGAAAGAAGACGCTGTTCCCGCTTTGGTTTACAAAGCTTACACCGCTTTTTTAACGGCTTGCGAAGCGCAACCTATGGATTTACAATCTAATTTAGTTCTCGCTAAACAAATTGCCACACGTTATGAAGTATTGGAAATGCTTGATTTCCAATGGTTTGTTCGTCAATCTAATTCATTATTTGATTTTTTATATCAAAAATATGCTATCGAAAGCATCAATCGTCGCTACCCGATTCGAGGACATCACAACGGGCGTTTGTTCGAAACAGAGATTTCTTTTTTGATTGAAAATAAAGATGGATCTCTCGTTGTTCTTTTATCGTCAGACGTGAATGATGTTAAAAAAGTAAAATCAGAAGCCGCCGCCTATGCGATGCGTTTTAGCTTGATTCAGAAGGCTTTGACAAAGATTTTTGGCGACAAACCAATCGTTCATTATGTTCATTTTCCGCTTTTAGGGGCATTGATAGCTTTGGAATAATTTTTTAAGTTTAAAAAAAACGCAAAGCCACATAACCACCTACCCACGAAGTCCATTTACCCGACTGTTTTGTATCCCAATTAGGTATTATTTTTTTGCGAAATACAGTTGCCTCCTGTTCATATGGCAGGTTTTCATAATATGCATTCAAGGTCGGGGCTATGGCTATACCCATTTTTTTAGATACTTGAAGGTTCAAAGCTGGGACAAAACGGAACAATTCATTGTTCAATTTTGGTGTAATTTGACCCAAACTGATGTGTTGAACCGTCGCATCAAGCGTCAAACTCACTTTTTCACTGAGGGATATGCACGAGCCAAAACCTAAGCCAACGCCCCAAAGTGGTTGCTGCCAAAACGCACCACTGTCCACTCGCACAGAGCCGATGTAGTTTGTATAAAACTTCCTTGTGCCTGTTTTATACGCCAAATTGACGAAAACGCCTTCATTTGCAGAGACTTCAAGGACATGGTAGCCTTTTTTAACCACATTGAAGAAGCCCAAAACGATGCCTGACAAGGTGTCCGAGACGTTTATAAATCCTAATTGCAAGCCACGCACTTTATTTGCCGAGTTAATCAAGCCGATTTGAACGCCTACGGTATCAGCATTATTTGTCATGCCACTCACTTGAATACTCGTTCTGCCGTTCGCAACTTTGTTGACAATACCAGCGATTTGAACGCCACCTTTGCCATGCACTGCATAGTTATTGATGATTGAGATTTGTCCCCCCCTCAGTAATTCGGCTGCGTTTGTAATACCTGTGATTTGAATGCCCCGATTGACTCTGACTTTATTGACAATACCAGCTATTTGTAATCCCCGCATATCGTATTTTACTACATTTAAAAGACTTGCTATTTGTAATCCACTGACATTGCCACGATTAATGTTGCCCAAACCGCCAAATTCAAAAATACGATTACCCGCCGAATAACCAACAGTGGCATTGACAGAATAATTATTAACCACATTGCCACTCAATCCTAAGTTAGAACCGACATAAGGGAATAATGAAAAATGCCATTTTCGCTCCAAATTGCTTTTAATATTTTGGTCATTGACGCGCTCGACGGTGCGGATACCGCTACGCATCCAACGTTCGAAAGCAGCTTGAGAAAGTAAGACTTGCTCTGCGTAACCTTCTTTATCCGCATCGCCCTCTGCTACTTTCGTTTTTATGGGTTTAGTCTCTGGATCAGGTTCTGGAGTAGGTACGGGCAACAACGACACATCGAGATACTGAGGGGTCGCTGTTTCGCTACGAATTTGCAACAGTGTGTCACCATAATTAAACCGCGCAACAGAGAGTTCTTTTATCGCTTCTCGGCTCACGATTTCGTAGTAGCCAAATTTGTCCGTTGTGGCAGATTTCAAGGATTTTTTATCATAAACAGTCACATTCGACAGCTTTTCGCCAGTTTTTTTATCGCTGATGTAGCCACCTATCAATCTTTCATCGGTTTTTAATTTACGGATAATGAGGTAATTGCCTTTTTCTTTAAACTCATAATTATCACCCAAAACGTTGCGTGTGACACCCCGAACGGATTGACTTTCAGCAAAAACAGACACCTTTTTATTGGCATCAAGTATGTTTGAATTATAGGAAAAATAGAAATTAGCTTGTTGAGAAACAATTTTCAAAACCTCACCAACAGGCTCGTTTTGCACTTTTAAAGTGACATTCCTTTCTAAAATAGACGTTTGTGCAAATGTGTAAATAGGCAAGAGGCAAAGGGCAAGGGGCAAAAAGCAAGGGGCAAAAGGCAAAGGGCAAAA
>JANMJN010000812.1:0-15263 GCA_031371355.1 Saprospiraceae bacterium | reverse complement strand
AAAGGTGGTTTGAAATTGGCTGAAAGACAACAAGAGATTGTGTTCGCAACGCTCGAAACCGTTAAAGGTCAATTGATCAACACGGCGACTCGATTAAAGAGTATTTTTAATAACTAAATTGTTTAGATTTTATATGGTTGTATGGCTATATGGTTGTATTGCAATCGTATAGCCATTGATCTTTTAAATCGTAACTATTTGTTTTTGACCACAGATGACACTGATACGACTGATTTACGCTGATTTTCTTTGTCATTCTGTAAAGAAAAAAAGAAAAAATCAGTGAAAATCTGTCGTATCAGTCCAATCTGTGGTCAAAGCTAAATCATTACAAACAAAGCAACAATATGCGCATCATACTATTTACAGGCAAAGGAGGTGTTGGTAAAACGACCTCTGCCGCAGCTACTGCCATGAAAGCCGCCAGAGAAGGCATCAAAACGCTTGTCATTTCGACAGACCCCGCCCACAGTTTGTCCGATGCATTGAACATCCCATTGTCGCCAGAACCGACTGAGATAATGCCCAATCTCTTCGCACAAGAGTTCGATGTTTATTATTCAATGGAAAAACATTGGAATCACATGCGGAACATGATGCAGACGATTTTTCGTTGGAAAGGCGTGAAAAATGTCGTTGCCGAGGAATTGTCTGTATTACCCGGCATGGAAGAAGCTTCAGCTTTTTTGTGGTTGGAAAAATATTACAGAGAAGGTACTTACGAACTCATCGTCATTGACAGTGCGCCGACGGGCGAAACATTGACTTTGCTCTCGTTGCCTCAAGTCGCCAAATCATGGATGACGAAGGCATTTAATGGCAAAAATATAGCCGTTAGAACCGTTACGGCAGGTGTTCGAATGTTTACAGGCATCCCTTTGGACAAAGGTCTGGCAGAATTGGACGATTTGTTCAATAAGTTGGAAAACATTCAAAAAGTATTTCTCGACCCTGAAATTTGTTCGATTCGCATCGTCACCAATCCGGAACGCATGGTGATTAAGGAAGCGAAACGGGCTTACACGTATCTGCAATTGTATGGTTACAATGTGGATGCCATCATTGTCAATCGCATTTTGCCTGAAAATGCAGGGGGTGACACGTTTAAATACTACCTTGAATCCCAGAAACAATATTTAGAAGATATAGAAGAAAGTTTCCAGCCTATTCCCGTCTTAAAAGTCTATCACCAAGGACAAGAAGTGTTTGGTAAGGAATTGTTGAAAAAAATTGGTGATGCTATGTACGAAGGCTTGAATGTTGCCGATGTGTTGCATCTTGACACACCTTTTGAATTTATTGAGAACAGCGAAGGCTATTTTTTCAAAACGAAACTGCCTTTTGTGAAGGAAGAAGACATTGAATTGAAAAAATTTGGCGACGAATTGGTTATTGACTTAGGCAATCGCCGCAAATCGGTCATGTTGCCGCGTTTTGCCAGTTTTCTGAAATTAAAAGAATACCGTTTTCAAGCACCGTGGTTAGTGGTGTCTTTGGTTAAATAGTTATTCGGGATTCGGGGACTCGGTATTCGAATATCAGGGTCCCCGAATCCCGAGTATCGAATATAAATGACAAATAAAATGAAAAGACCGTCCTTATTTTGGTTTTTTACTGAGTGGTTACGCTCATTGATAGAATACGTTCGCAGTTGGTTTTTTATAAACAACTACACATTTCCCTATAAGGGTGATGGACATCCAGTTTTGGTTGTGCCAGGGCTTTTGTGTACGGATTTTTCGACACGTGTGTTGAGGCGATTTATCAACCGATTGGGTTTTACCGCTTTGGGTTGGGAAATGGGTCGTAACTTAGTTGATTTAAACGAGTTAAGAGATTTGAATCGCTTAAACAAACGCGTGGACGATATTTACAAGCAATATAACACCAAAATAACGCTGATAGGGTGGAGTATGGGCGGTATTTATGTTCGTGAGATTGCGAAGCAACGACCTGAATTGTTTCGTCAAGTTATTACGATGGGCAGCCCTTTTTCAGATGTAGATGCGCCCAATAATGCCAGATGGATTTTTGAATGGATTGCCGATACATCGGGTGTTGACGAAACCTGGAAGCTACAAATTCCCAACCCTGCACCCATACCAACGACGGCTATTTATACAAAACAAGACGGCATCGTGCCGTGGCAAGCCTGTTTGGAACGTATTGAAGATGAAACCCATCAAAATCGAGAGGTGAGGGGCAGTCATTGGGGTTTGGGTATGAACACGAGCGTTATGCGTATTGTGGAAGAAAAATTGGCTTCATACTGAGGGGGTGGGGAAGCCCTTTGTGGTTACAAAAAAAAACCGCAGATTAACAAGGACTTCTTTTAATCAAAGTCTAAGTTAAACTGCGGTTAATTAAATGTTTATCATATTTAATTAACTCTCAATAGAGATTAATCCAATCTTTGGTACTTAAACAAATTGATGCCTTGCTTGATGGTTAAATAAGTGGTTGGCAGATTATCAATTTTACCAATTGCATTTTCGCAATTGGTGTTCGTTTCCAAAACACCACTTTCGGCTATTTTGTAAGTACCTTGACAGCTCAATGTGGTACTCAAATAAGTGGTGTAGTTACCGTTAGACTTGAAAAGCCGTTTTTCATTGCTTGCGACTTTTTCCCATTGAACGACATAAGTGACCTTGTCTTGAGCCATATTCTGTGGGTCTGGACAAATATGCCCATCGTGCATAGCCACTTCAACGCCTTTTTCAACGAATTGCCAAGAACCGACAATAGCTGTTTGAATTTTTTGTGAAGAGAGTTCATCATCAATCGTGGAATTTACTTTCGTACAGTTTGTTACACTAATGAGGATTAAAAAAGTTAGAGAAACCCAAAGGGAAAGATTTTTTCTCATGATTCAGAGTTTTAAATTGTTTTCAAATAAGGTTTATTTATTAAAAAAACAAAGCTATTCTATTTGATTTTTAATTGATTGTATAAATGCGAACAATGAAATTTTTTTCAATATTATTTCAGTGAGTAATAGAATATACCATTTTTGACTTCTGTTGAATCCTTAAAAAACTCTGTTGGAAACTGCCCCGTGAAGTCGTGAAAGTCACGAATTAAGTGCGATTGGTCGTAATAACCGAATTTGTCTATCATATCTAACCAAGATACTGAGGGGTACTTTTTTACTTCTGTAATAAGCGCATTGAACCGCGTAACCCGAGCAAAGTCTTTAGGAGACATACCCACTTGTTCGGCAAACTGTTTTTCTAACCAACGCCGACTGATGTGAAACTTATCTTCTAATTCTGCAATTTTCACGACGCCATTTTTCTCCAGAATATAATCGGCTATAGGTGCCATGTCAGTGTTTGACAATGGTATGTCCAAATGGCTGAAGTAGATGAGAAAATAACTTTCAACTAATTGGATGGCTTCGTTAAAGTCACTGATTGTTTGTATTTTTTCGGTTAATCCTTCAAATTGTTTATCTAAACCAATGATTTCAAATGAGAAACCTTTGTTGAGCCTAATCGTCGAATTATTGTGCAATAAATAATGGACACCAATAGGCGTGAAAACGGCACAAAAAGTATGGCGGTTTTCGTCATTTTGAAAAAATGTTGTCTCTTCACGATTCTCCTCAAGCCATGACTGATGGTTATAAAATAAGTGCTTTTTATTCAACTGATAAGAATAAGAAGTTGGAATGGCGTCAGACATTTTGACGAAATGAAATAGTAGAGCAGAATAGAGTTTGGCATTTCTAAAAGTTTTGAGCATCTCTCCTTTTGGGACACTCATTATCATATACATCTGTATAAAACGCTGTAATGTATGATTTGGAGAGTATGTAGCATGTTCTATCATTGATTTTGCGGGTTTTATGGGTTGCTAAATTAAGTTGACTTTCATCAAGTTTATACTGATGGATATCTCAATTATATTATGCGCCGTTTTTCATTTTTATTATCGTATAAACTAAATTATTTACAGTTAATTGGAGTGTTTAAAGAGTTTCGTGTAAAAGGAAGGTAAGCAATTGAACACATTAAAACGGGAAAATTTCTTTAAACACATAGAAGCATAGACACTTAGAAAGGTTTTAAAATAAACGGATTAAAGGCTATGTACCTATGTTTCTATGTGTTCAAAAAGTAACAATTATTTTGTGTTGACGACTTATGATTGTATAGATTGCTGTTTTCAAATAGATAAAGTCTTGTGAATGAGGCTTAGTTTAAACATTGTTCCTGATAATATGCCTTATTATATCCTTATTTTGTCTTTCCTATTGTTTTACATTAGCTAAAATATTAGGTGAGTTCATGCTATCTTTATCTATTTTCTTATAACTTTTTGCGATTCCCTTGTCTTCAACGCGATTTCGGATTTCTGGATATGCATAAATGCCATCATCTTTTTGTATTGAACCGATATATGCTAAATTAACATCTTCCAGATATTTAGGATAAAAACCGGGCAAAGAATTCGGCTTAAAAGCGAATTGAGCGCGGTAGCCATGTAATTCATCTATACTCCCATTTGCAAATACGGGCATCAATAAATTGTTTCTGTTAAAAAGCAAACCTCTTTTGTCTTGTAAAGACAGCGAAATATGCCTGATTTCATGGATGAATTGTGCATCACAAGAGCCTTGTATTATGACACAATTATCTTTTCCTTTCATGATATAATGTGCACCATTATCTCGTCCATTTCCATCTAAATCATAGACATGCTCTTTGTCATTGCTCAATCTTTCAATATCGGCTTTTGAGGTCAAAAGTTCTGCTATTCGACTATCAATGTCTTGTATCTCATACACTATTTTGTCTTTTTGTTTTTCTGTTAAATGACTGTTTTTATCATTCAGTGTTGCTTGATAATGGACTTTGTTTCTGCTCTGTTTTTCAATTAAGGCATCAATCTTTTTCATTAAATTCTCTGCTGTTTTTGGATATTTCCAACTCATACCAATTGAAGCAGTCAATCGAATGGGCTTTTCAGAAGAATCAAGCATCCTATTGGAAATATGACTAACAGGTAAGTTTTTTTGTTCTCTTTGCTCGGATTCGTAGGCATAAAGGTGGACATAAGAGATCAATATTGTAAAAGAAAGGAGCGTGAATGTTTTCATTATTATGGTTTTTTAGATCCTAAAGGATAATTAACGAATGGGTTAAGAAAGGGAATATATTGTTTAGATATTAAGCCAAAACAATTATTCCCATAATGAAGACAAAAGTATGCCTATAAAAAATAAGGAGATTGGACAAATGCGAACAATTGCTCCTAAAATGTTAATAATCAATTGATTTGTCAAAAAAATCTAATCCATCAAAGCAACTTTATTCACAACAGGATTCGCATACATCTCCAAAAAGCATTGTTTTGATTGTGGAATTTGGGCATCTACCCTTGATGCCATTCTCGCTTCAAAAGCTTGTTTATCGCTTTCCGAATAATGCGCTACATATTTATCTGTATTGTACAACAAGTCGTAAGCAATATATTTGCTGGGCCACAATTTATAATTGCTAATGATTTGTTTATCAATGATTTGTGCCAAGGCTTTTACTTGTTGATTCGTATTTTCAATGCCCGCAATACTGTCCAATTCAGTATCCAATACATTGCCTGCGTGGAAATGAATGTGTTTTTTTTGCCCTAAAAGACCGTTTATAATTGAATTAAAGTCTTCTTTTTCATGTTTGACATAGACTTCTTTATTTATTTTAGCCAATAATTCAGGCAGTTTGAGCGAATCCGTTGGGTCGTATTCGTAGGAAATGGAGACGGGAACAATACGTAGTTTTTTAAAATAATCAACCAAATTTTCCTTTTCTGCAGCCATCGAAAGCATTTTCAATATACCTGGATTTGTGGCATCGTTGCCGTCTTTTGTCCTACCTTCTCGTTGTGCAATCCAGACTGAACGATTTTCATGAAACAACAATTCTTGAATATATTCTGACATCAGTTTTGAACTTTGCAACATCTCACGCGGCGATAGACCCCTCAGTACCAAGAAGTTGCGATTTATCTTCGCTAATATATTCATAAAAGGCATTTTTACCAAGTTATCGCCAATCGCAGAAGCGGTCAAAATCAAGCCTTTTTCATATAAAATGTAATTCAAAAGCGATGTATCTAAGAAAATATCTCTGTGATTTGACATAAACAAATAAGGTGTGTCTTTGTCCAGTTTTTCAAAACCTGAGCTCGACAGACCATCAGAACTTTGTTTGAGTATTTTTTGCAAAGCAAAATAAGCCACTTTGGCTTGAAGGTCGTGCGTGCTGTGGATATTGGTCAATATTTCTGTCCGTTCCGCTTCTGTTTTTTCTGGAAATGCAAATTGTATGATGGTATTCATCATGGGGTCGTGCATAATGAGTCGTATCGCAGCATTGACTTCTTCGTCATGGAAAGGACGGATGGCATCAAATTTAGAATTCATAAAAAGATTATTAATTTTACAAAATGGCTCTACTTTGGGCGCAAATATAGACACAAAATCCCTGCAAAACGTCGGTTCTGCAAGGATTTTTAGGTTCAATACTGAGGTGTTTTAATTATCAAGCCCGCATAACCCGCCACACAATGCGCGGACTGAACAGGGAAGTTGGCGGTGCAAGCAAACTCATAACTTTCAAAAAAGCCCGACAAACGACTTCATCTTTCAAAGTGGCTTTATGCACCCGCGAGATGTATTTGTTGATAAAATCTACACCCGGAGGTTTTGGTCCTGTTGTCGAAGGGAAGCGAAAATCTTCACCAACAGCCAATTGCCAAGGAGTATCCACCACTTTTGCGGCTTTTTTGAAGAACGTGGTTGCCAATTTCGTTTCAGGAATATTGTCCGTCAATATCTTATCCAACTCTGCTGCTTGTAACGAAGCCGAAGTCATCCCTTGTCCATAAGTCGGATTAAAACTGGATACTGCATCACCCAAAACTAAATAGCCCAAAGGAAAACGGGTCAATTTTTCGTAATGCCGCCGTAAACTGCAAAGGAATTTGTAAGGCATAATCTCCGAAATCGGTTCAGAATCTTTGACTGTATCATATAGTTCAGGCATCTCAAGGCTTTTGACAAAATCCATAAAATGCTCTTCATCCAAAGGCGCACTGTCGCCATGCCAACCGCCAACAGAGAGTACCCAACGATTGCCTTCAACTGGAAACAAACCACCAAAACGGGTTTCGATGGGTGCATGAGGTGTGAAAAGCATCCAACTTTTACTGAGGGGGTGGTTTGGGTCGCGTTTGAAGAGGCGAGTTGCATAACCGACATTCACGTTGACTTCACTTGTCGGGGGGGCTTCATATCCTAAGTCTTTGAGCCACAATGAAGTACGTGATGCACGACCTGTTGCGTCAATCACCAAATCAGCGTTTAAGGTCATTGGTTCACTGCCTTTTTGTTCAATAACGATACCTGTAACACGCTGTTTGTCTGTCGTTGTGGTCAGATTTTTCACTGCTGTATTGTCCATTAATTGAATATTAGGCAATGCCAAAACACGCTCCCTTATCAAATGTTCCAACAGAGGACGGCTCATCAAGACGGCTTCTAAATTCATATTGGGGCGTTGACGATAACCGCCGTAGGTTTTCCAAACCATTGTTTCACCAAAATCCATCAAACTGGCACCGCTTGTTTCTAAAGCCTCTTTGATGTCTGGAAAATAACGTTTTATAACATCAAACCCTGCGGGCAATAAACCATGTAAATGACGTGTTTGTGGTTGCCCTTTACGTGATTCCGGTTGACGATTAACAACATCCTTTTCGATGATGATGACTTTTTGAAAATGGTTGCTCAAAACGCGAGCAGTCATTAAACCGCCTAAACTACCACCCATAACAATAGCTTGGGTGCGAGAAGATTGATTCGTATTCATCTTGTTTTTTTAATAATTTTTAATAAAATAATGATTTTTGACAAAGAAATATTTGCACAGTGGCTTTCAGCCATAGCGTCATTGAATAATGAAAAAAGTTGTTGATATACTGAGGGGTATTGCTTTAATTGCGAAGAGATGTTTGCACGGCTTGCCAACTTTGAACGCATAAATCATTGATTTTCAACCAATCATCTTCTGTTATTTGTGTTCCTTTTTGGTCTCTATAAAACATGGCTTCGACACGCAGACGGGCATAATCTTTGAACTTTTCAGGCGGTTCGTGGTAAATAATCCCTGCCGTTTCTGCCAAAATGCGTTCCCAATCGGCGGTAGTGTATTCTTTTTCACGGCGAATAATCCACCATTCCAGTTCCTGTTGAGTCATAGTTTTTATGTCAAAAGGCTTATCACTCAAAGCGTTGATATCGGCGTAATATTTTTCTAAAAAAGGAAATGCTTTTGCGTAATCATCTCTGTTTTTTCCTTCTTTGAAGACAAATGCCGCTTTTGCCGCTCGATAAGCCATCGGAAAAGACCGCCAGAACGGTGCGTGAAATTGCTCACGCACCAATTCTGACATTTGCCATAAGAGTTTAATTTTCTTCTTTTCGTAGTAGCTGCGCCACATATCAGCATCTAATTTGCCGACAACAACAGGGTCGAACTGCCTAAAATTGACCGAGCGTGGTATATTCAAATCAATAATAATCCACAAACCAAGCACTACAAGAGTTATGAAAAATATGTTTTTTTTTGAAAAAAGGACTGTTTCCATTGCTTCGACATTATAAAAAATAGCGTTTATACTGAGGGGGGCATTTACAAAATCCCTTTTTGTTTCCCGTCATCAACGCCTTTAATAAATTTTATCAACCCAGCCAAATAAGTGTCTTGGTCATCGTACATACACATGTGTCCACCATTGGAACAGAATAAATAACTGCCGTTTTTGACTTCTTTTGATATCCATTCCATGTGTGCAGGATCCATCGTATCATGTTTTGCACCTATGACCAATGTCGGAACCGTCAAGTTTTTCAATTGTGCTTTGACATCCCATTTTTCTAATTTTCCAGAAATACCAAACTCACTGGGTCCTTGCATAGTGACATAAAGCGATTGGTTCATTTTTGCAAAAGAGCGCGTCATCGGTTCTGGCCAAGTGTCCAAAGGCAAGCGACAGATATGTGTTGCATAAAAATGAGGCATCAGCAGTTCCATATATTTAGGATTTTCAAAATCCTTTTTGGCTTCAATCATGCGGATACTGTCCAAGACCTTCGGATCCATTTGTTTTGCCAACACATCGTTGGCGTATTTGGCATAGTCACTGGCACTTGCCATCATGTTTGAAATGACCAATCCTTTTAAGTTTTGTTGATATTTCAAGGCATATTCCATTGCCAAAATGCCACCCCAAGAATGACCCAACAGATAAAAATTGTCTTTTGTGAGGTTCAAAGCTTTACGGACCTGTTCCACTTCTTCCACATAGCGGGGCAAATCCCAAAGGGCAGTATCCTTTGGATTGTCTGAAATACCGCACCCAAGTTGGTCATAGTAGATGATTTCAAAGCCTTCTGCGGGTAAAAAGCTTTCAAAACACTCGAAATACTCGTGCGTTGCGCCTGGTCCACCATTGAGTAGCAGCAGTTTTATTTTTGGATTATTGCCAAAAGATTTTGTCCAAACATTGAACTTGCCCTTGGGTGTTTCGATGGGAATAACCTTTACACCGCCTGTTTTAACACCTGTTTCAGTGCTTTTAAAATAGTCTTGAAGGGACATTGTTGTAGAAGTCTCCATGCAAGAAGTCATCAAAAAGAGGACACACAAAGAGAGCAAAAAACCGATATTTTTTAGCGTAGCCATAATGAATTGATTTTAGAAATGAAGAATGATTGTTGTTGGCTATTTGAAACGAATCGTTTCGCTTAAACCTGCATAAAGATAATCGGTTTTATACAAGTCCATCAATACTCTAAAAGCTAAATGACCATTGTAATGTGCGGGTGCAACTCTATGGACACCCAAATCTTTTTTCATGCAATTGGAAATTTCCATTGTCTTTTTACTATCAAAAGGCAATAGATGAAAGCCGCCTAAAACGAGTTCGATATTGTTCTTCATCACCTTTTTTGTGTCAGCCACAATCTGTTCAACACCACTGTGCGAACAACCGACAACCAAAACTTCACCTTTTTCAGTTTGTAAAAAATACTGAGGGGGATATTGAAGAATAGGAATCTCTTACGTTGTCGTATAATTGCGATAGGCTTTATAAAACTTTTTATACCCAATCATCCTCGCTATGCCACCAATGGTTTTGCCCATCAGTTTTTGAATAAAAATAGGCGGACCCGCAATGTAAAGTTGATATTCATTCACCATTGCCATCAGTTGTAAGAAGGTAGGGGACCCTTTGGCATCTGTTTTGCCGTCATTGCTTAAGCCAAAAAATTGTTCAAAAAATGTTTCGCTTTTCAAGGCAGGGATAAAAGTAGTGACTAATTGAGTCGCTTCTGTGGCGGAATCATTCCACCAACTATGGGGTTGCCCTTTGGGAATCGTTAGTTTTTGCCCTGCGACTAAAACAGTCGTTTGACCATTGACTTCAATATGAAATGCACCTTTTGATACCTCAAAAGTTTCGTCTTGTTGAGGGTGAATATGCCTAACAGCGACTCTTCCTTTGGGTGCAACTTCAAAATTGAAGCGCAAATATTGACCCTGTGTATCGGCGGCGGTTTCTAACCACGTTATTTTTTCGCCTGTCACTTGATTGCTTAAAGATTGACCTTGTGTTGCCATTTTTGATATGTTTTATTTTAAAAATGTTGATTATTTATCTTTAACCGTCATTTCCCACAGTGTTTTTCTAAAATTGTATTTATTGAAATTTGGTTAAAAAAAACCTCTTTTTGAAGCATTTTCTGAGTTTCAATATTCTAAAAATCAAATAAATCATAATTTGATTTTCGCAAATCATCAAAAAACAGTGATTTTTAAGTCTTTTTTCATTAAATGCTGATTTTAAAAATTGCTGTAGGAAATCTCAGCTTATTGATTCAAATGGATGAAAAAATGGATTTTATACTGAGGGGTGTCTTGGTTTGACTTCACATCACAGTGCTTCTGTTTTATGCAGCTTATCAATCAACGCAATCACAATATGCTCTTGCCAAGGTCTTGCCGCGATTTGAACGGCTAAAGGCAGTCCTGCTGCACTGGCTTCAATCTTTGCCGCCGTTTTGATGGATAAATCGGCAGTGGTTTTCCGTCCGATGGCTTCTTCTGGTTTCACTTTCGATACAGTCGCCACGCCTGACGGAAAACCTGTTACGTTGTGTTGCAAGGTATAAGTGCCGCCAAGACCCACCTTATCGGCGGTATTGTGCTGAAAAGCAGGCAAAGCGCAAACTGGACTGATAATGGCATCTAATTGTCCAATTGTCGAGGTGTTCATTGCTTTAAGGTATTTTTCGATAAAGGCTTTTTGTTGTTCTGCTTTTACACGATGATAGGCTTCACCTGCACCACCGAAATACGGAATGATACGATACAAACTTTTTTGCCCCAAGAGTCGGGTTAACCCCCTCAGTATTTTCCGAACAAAAGGTGAAACTTTTGCCAACATCAATAGACCTTGTGCTTGTGGCATTGCTTTTTCCTTTTGCAAATTTTGCATAAAAAGAGGTCCACCATCGGCAGTCAAAATATTGAAAAATAATTCTTCCGCTTCCACTAAAGGTGGCGGCTCAAAGGCGACGACCATAACGCCTAAGGATTTTAATTTTTCAACGGCTTCCCAAACAGCTCTTTTCACAGCAGTCATGGGTTCAAACAAACCATCGGTTAGGAAATAGCCGACTTTCAGTTTAGAAACATCTACTTCCTTGAAATTTTGCAAAGGCTCTACTGCCCACCGATTGCCAATGGCAGTGTTCATTATGTCTAAAAACAACTGTAAATCCTCTGCATGATTCGCCAAAATACCTGTTGCCGAATTAATGGACGGGTTGACTTGATGTTCAATAAATCGGGTTTGGTCAATTGTTCTGCCCATAGTCGGCTTGATGCTGCACACGCCATTGAAAGCCGCTGGAATCCGCACACTGCCGCCAATATCCGTTCCAACACCAACTGCCGAGCCACCCGATGCGATGATAGCCCCTTCGCCACCGCTACTGCCGCCGCACGTATGCCGATTGCTGTGGGCATTGTTGGTTACGCCATAAACAGGGTTGCAACTTTCAAAATACATCAGCAGTTGCGCCACATTGGTTTTACCGAGAACAATGCCGCCTTCGTTTTGCAAGGCATCAACGTATAAATCTGTTTGTGTTGGCATGTCTGTTTTGCGGCGTAATACGCCCAAAGTGCTGGGTGTATTCGGCAAATCCAAACATTCTTTAATAGTAAAAGGTAAGCCGTGCAATCTGCCTGTGCGTTTACCTTGTTTGAATAAGGCATCGGCTTCGTCCGCCTTTTTCAAAGCTGAATCAAACAGCTTTATCACAACAGCATTCAGCGCAGGATTGACGCGCTCAATAGCTGTAATAAAATGTTGTACGACTTCTCGGCTTGTCACTTCGCCTTTGTCTATCCGTTCAAGTAATTGATTAGCAGATAGATGGGTTAGTTTTTCCATTTTGTAATGTACTTGATTTAGATAATGAAATCGAAAGCTAAGATAAGCTATAGAGTTTTATGTTTTATAAGTTTTTGAATAATGTTGCGGAGGCTTAAAACCTCCGCAACGTTATAAATCACTGTAATAGCCTATGAAAAAGCCGAGTAAAGACCAGAAAAGTCACCTGTTGCTTTCCAGTCCATAGCCTCGCCTTTGTCATTGAACACCCAATGGAAAGTCATGGCTGTGTGGAAAGGCTTATTGGTACTCAATATAATACCATCGTGGACGATCTCATTTGTCACTTTATTGCCTTCAACACTGATGTTGGACGACTCGAATTTGGTCGTTTGTGTCATTGACCCGAGTTTTGTGAAATACTGGATAGCCCCTTCTTTACCCCTATATAGCCCAGCAAAAGGAACCTTTGTGGGGTCAGCGGTATTAAAAAGTGAGACATCATCGCTAAATTTTGCGAGTACGCCGGGTATATCACCCTGCCCGAAGCAGGCGTACATTTCTTGAACTGTTGCTAAGTTACTTGACATGATTAATTGAATTTAAATTTGATTTAATTTGATTTTAATATCGATTTCATTTTATTTCTGGAAAAATACTGATCTAAAGCATTCCTTCTGAAGGGGTATCAGATTGGCGAATCTAAGAGAACCATTCGCCAATCTTTTACCTCAATCCTTAGTGGAAAGCGTTGTAAATCTCCGCTGAATCCTTAGATGCGCAAACCCTAACTACGCCTAAAAAGATTTGCCAATGGCACCTGTATCAAAGTAATTATTGTACTTCACAATCTGTCCATCATTGTTAAATTCCCAACGCATTGCCCAAATTGTTTCTGACGGAATACCTGATTTTATGCCTTTCCCCTTGTGTAAACCATAAGCAGTAACGACATTACCATTTTGATAAATTTCATCAACTTTAAAATCAGTCATTTGAAATGATTCTGCAAGGGCGGCGAAAAAGTTAGGCACTTGGTTTGCACCCTTGAATTTTCCGCCATAAGGTATGTTACTTGATTGACCCATCGCCTCCCAATTAACATTAGAGCTTAGGTGTGAAAGGATTGTAGGCAAATCGCCTCTTGAAAAAGCAGCATAGATGTCTGCTACAACTTCTTTTGGTGATACTTTTACTAATGTTTCCATTATTATTACGATTTTTTTAATGAATAAAATGATGTTAAATAATTTGTTTTCAATGGTTTATGAAGGCTTATACTGAGGGGGTCATTTTTTCGAAGTCGTCATTGCCACCGGTTGATATGTATCAATGGTTTCTTTGAAAGAAACGACTTTACCATTTTTCAAAGTAAAATGATGAATCGGATGAACGGAATAAGATTTGTTATCACTGGTTTTAGTCAGATCTACATTCAAAAGAACGACGACATCGTCGCCATCGGCAATGAAACGAGCGGGTTCAAACTTTTGGAAACTGACATATTTCGGTATATCCATAATGAATTGGCGCACTTCCATTTTGCTTTTGCACATCCGCATTAAAGGGCTTTCAGTCGCATCCCAACTGATATTGTCATCTAAATAAGTCAATAGACCGTCCAAATTGCCTTTTCCAAACTCGCCATAGGCTGCCATAACGACGCCGACATTGGGATTCGCCAAAGAACCATAACCGATTTGCGTGAAAAATTCATTTGGATTGGCGGTGCGGTGCGACGAGCATTTGCCTTGTGCATCAAAAGTCACAAAGTCCACATCCATTGTTTTCACCATTTTGCCTGTGGCGGGCAACATACCCATCACCATACCTGTATTCGTGGCTGTTGTAGTGGTTTCGACGATGGCGCGGTTGCCATCGATGGTGATGTTTTTTATCTCAAATTTCATATCAGGTGCAGCAGCAAAGTACATTTTGTAGGCTTCGAGGCAGTTATCAACGCCTTTTATGGGCGCCGGACCAGCAGTATATTCCGTAAAATCAGCGGCACAAAGGGTCTTGAAAGTGGCATAATCGCGTTTGCTGAGCGCGTCATAAGCTTTGTGGATGTTTTGTTTAATTAGGTCTGTTGAAACCATGTCAGGCATCAATTGCTTCATGAAAGAAGCATTGTCGAATTGGACATTAATCATCTTGATTTTCCAATCGTCATTCAATTCAAGTAATGTGGTAAACGGTAGGGCTGCCATTTTCCCTGTCGGTGGATTGCCTTGCATCGGACCTGTATTTGTGCCTTTAAATACACCTCTAACAGCGATTTTTTTACCGTCTGTAAACCAATCTTTTATATCATGTTTCATATCAGGAAAGGCTTGTTTGAAGCCTTTATCCACCATGATATAGCTTGATTTGTCGAAAGGAGTGGGTGAAATAGGAACAAGGGCTTGTAAATCATTGCTCAAACTATTGTTGAGGGCTGCCTCATCACAGGCATCAATAGCTGTATAAAACGTTTTTACGACGGTTTCTACTTTGCTTTTTTGTGCAACTATAGTGTAGTTAAAAGTGAAAAGAATGACGAAAAGTGCGAAAAAAATACGAGACGTTTTCATTGAAATTGAAATTTTAAATTAATTGAAAAGATTATTATTAAATGATGGATTATGAGTTGCTAAATTATTGATTAACAATATTTTATAATGATTATGAGTGGAGTAGTGCCCTTTTTGTTCCCATAGAAAATGCTGGATGAAAGGCACAACAATGGCTAAGAGACACAATGCCCAATGTCTCCATTCTTTGATCCAACATTCTCTAATTCAAGGGAAAATACT
>JANMJN010000770.1:0-3538 GCA_031371355.1 Saprospiraceae bacterium | reverse complement strand
GTTCATTCAAAATCTCTCTAAACTCCTCAATTGTTATGACTTCAACAACAGGAAATTCAATTGTTTTTAAAATATTGAAATGATGGTCGTGTGAAACAATAAAATCAGCATTTCCTGCTACTGCACAATCCACAAATTTATCATCATCAGAGTCCGCTTTAATGAGTAAAAAACGGAAGGAAGGTGAAATTTTCGTTGTATTTTTCAGATTGAGTAAAGCAAAAGTAATCATGTCGGCGATGTTAGTATTGTAGCGTTCAGCTATTTTTTCATAGTATTCTTCTAATATTTCATTAGACAACAGAAGCGTAAAACGTTCATTTTCTAAGGCTTCATACAGCCAAAAGTGTTTATGGTGTGGTAAAAAACTAACCATAAGTATATTTGTATCCAATACAACTTGCAAATTATTGCTTTTCATCTGCAAGCCATTTATCTAAATCTTCATCAGTTGTACCGCGTTTTTCTTCGATTTCAGCTATCTGATTGATAGCTTTACGCATAAAATATTTAGCCAACATATCTTTGACTTCTAAAAGCTCAAGCTCCGAAGGATTCACTGCGAACAGCCGTAATAGTTCTAATTGCAAGGATGTAAATTTGGTAGGTTCTAATAATCTTGTCATTTTATATGAATTTTACTGTATTTTTTGACAAAGTTAAGGCTTTCTGTTAAATTGTCAAATCGAAAACATCCCCTCAGTAAAAACCACAAAAGTCCTGCCCGCCTTAATGATTCTTTAGCGTTCACAAGGTTTTGAACTAAAAACGACACCTTCATAAATTACTTACTAATTTATTATTCCCTATTGTGTTCTTCTAAATCGTCATGCCTATCACCGCCGATACTGTAATAGTTGTTTTCTTCATCTTCGCTGCCGATTTCTTCTTGTTGATCGTCTAATTCAGAACCAGGAATATCCAAATCGTCGCCAGATACATCGTCGTCAAAATCTTTTTCATTATTCATTTCAACGCCATTGGCATCGTATGTTTTTTCAATTTGCCCCCCCTCAGTATTTTCTTTTTTTTTGCTTTGATTGTAAATGTCATCACTTGCGGGATAATGAGGGTATCCTTCAAGGTTGATTTTACCTTCATTAACGGGCTTTACGTTAGTTGGGTTATCATTGCTTTCTTTTTTCATAATGCTTTATGTTTTATTGAAAATAGCAATCTATGCTTATTTTAAATACGCACGTAATTTACCGATTAGACACTTCTTTTTTTGCTCATCGCAACGACTGCAATACCACCCACCAAGAGCACTGCACCAACGATAGGCGACCACTCGACTGGGTGATTCTGTTTTTTGTCAATCTGTATTGGACCTATATCAACCACTTTTTTAGTCGTCACATAATTGAATCCTGTGTATGCCATCATCAGAATGCCGATGACGATAAGGACGAATCCTAATGATCTAGTTTGCATGTTTTTCTATTATTTTAAAAAGAAATGAGCAGTATTTTAACGATTTGGTCTTAATTACAATGCCCAAGTAAGACCCAGATGAGAATAAATACGACGACTGTGCCGAAGCAACCACCGCCTAATTTACTTGCACCATACCCTGAAATTATACCTTTGAATAAGTTATTCATGTTGTATTGTTTTATATATGCAGGCTTTTTAAAGAACCCACAAGTCCAAATGCTTGGAGCAACCAAATAACAACAAAAATAACCACCACTCCATTGAGGATATTTTTGATTTTGCTATCCATTGGAATGTAGTTATTAACAAGCCAAAGGAGAACGCCTACGACGATGAGTACGATTATAACATTTAGTAAAGGCATACTATTTATTGTTTTTAGAATGATTAAGAATGAGGCAAAGGTGCTTCTATTTATTCTTTTTAATGTTACACAATTTTTAGAATAAGTTACATTATTCACAGATTATGGGAATAACTTGCATTAAGTTTGGAACTCTGACTGAATCGTCAGGAGTATGATCATTGGGAAGGTACAAAGTGAAGAAAAATTGTAATTTAGCCCCCTTCCTCCTCCAATCCCTTCGGATTGGATCAGTATTTTCACTAAAATTGTATAAAAATGAAAGCCAAGACGTTTCTTTTCCTATCTATTGCCTTGCTTTTCTCTTTGTGTGCCAATGCACAAAGTACTGATTTTCCTAATAAAATCAAGGCAAAATCTTTCAATCCTGCCACTTTAAGTTGGTACAATGCCCCCGCTAAAAAATGGGAAGAAGCTCTGCCTGTTGGCAATGGCAGATTGGGCGCAATGGTTTTTGGTAAAAATGGCGAAGAACGGATTCAACTCAATGAAGAAACGTATTGGTCGGGAGGACCCTATTCGACAGTCGTAAAAGGCGGGTATAAGGTATTACCCGAAATTCAAAAATTGGTTTTTGAAGAAAAATACTTAGCGGCGCATAATCTATTTGGGCGGCATTTAATGGGCTATCCAGTTGAGCAACAGAAATATCAAAGCCTTGCAAATTTGCATTTATTTTTTAAAAATCAAGATTCGGTCACGGATTATAAGCGTTGGTTGAATCTTGAAACGGGTATTTCGGGCGTTTCATACAGCGCCAACGGCATTGTTTATCAAAGGGAAGTGTTTGCTTCTGCGCCCGACCAAGTAATTGTGGTGCGTTTGACAGCGAATAAACCCAACAGCATTTCTTTTACCGCCAATTTGCGTGGTGTTAGAAATCAAGCCCATTCCAATTATGCAACCGACTATTTCAGAATGGATGCTTTTGGCAAAGATGGCTTGGTTTTGACTGGAAAATCGGCGGATTATATGGGTATTGAAGGCAAATTGCGCTATGAAGCCCGCATAAAAGCCATTCCCGAAGGTGGCACGATACATACTGAGGGGGTGGATTTAATCATCGAAAATGCCAATGCGGTGACTCTATATTTTGCGGCTGCCACCAATTTTGTGAACTACAAAGACGTGAGTGCCAATCAACACCAAAGGGTTGATGATTATTTTAAAAAGATAGAAAACAAACCGTACGGGACTATTTTGGATGCGGCTTTGGTGGACTATAAAAAGTATTTTGACCGTGTTTCATTGACCTTACCCATTTCACCCAATTCGTATTTGCCTACGCCCGAACGGATTCAGAAAATACAAACAAGCCCTGACCCTTCGCTTTCCGCATTAAGCTATAATTTCGGTCGGTATTTAATGATAGCTTCTTCTCGTGCGGGCACAGAACCTGCCAATTTACAAGGCATTTGGAACGATGATATGAACCCTTCTTGGGATTCAAAATACACCACCAACATCAATACCGAAATGAATTACTGGCACGTTGAAAGCAGTAATCTTTCCGAATGTGCCGAGCCATTGGTGCGCATGATACGGGAACTCACCGACCAAGGTACACAAGTAGCAAAGGAACATTATGGCGCAAATGGTTGGGTTTTTCATCAAAATACGGATTTATGGCGGGTCGCTGCGCCGATGGATGGGCCCACATGGGGCACTTTTACGGTGGGCGGAGCGTGGCTGTGTACACATATTTGGGAGCATTATCAATACACCCGCGATGCGGCT